>JBFHUP010000290.1:0-2755 GCA_041589975.1 Sulfurimonadaceae bacterium
AACGACAACAATGATAAGCAGTACCGCAAAGCTTGCTACGGCAAGCAGTACCTTTTTAAATCCGCTAAAACTGCTGTCGCTTTTGTTTAAGATAATATCATTAAGTTCACTTTTTGTATCTGCCATCTGCCATCCTTACATATGTTTTGACCATGAAGCTCCACGCTCTTTGGCGAAAACTTCTAACGGTAGTGCTAAAATTTGGTACTCTAAAGGCATCTCATTATTGGGAAACATCCTCCACTGTTTAGGCTGCTTTTGAGCCAATTTCATGGAGATTGTTTTACCCAGTTGATACGCCTCTTGAAGTGTCGTATGACCTTTGTGAATATAAAGGTGTAAATGACCCTCTGTCTTGGTTTTGTAGGCTGTAAAATTGATATAGCCCTCTTCACGAAGCAGCAGTTGAGCTTTATGATAAAAACGTTCAGGATCACGACCATTGTAGTCAATTACAATGTTTTCAACTTTATTGTGTTTATTGATCAGTGAGTGGGCCAATTCAATCTCACCTTTGATATGCTGCTGAATTAACGCAGCAGTAAGCATACGATCAACACGCTCATATTTATTAAAAAATGTGCGTCCACCAAATTCAATTTTGTTTACAATATTGGGTTTTTTCTCCCAATAGTGATCAGTGATAAGTTTTATAAGCTTTAGGTCTGCCTGAGTCATTGTATCGCCTTATTTCGACCTTTAGTAGGTCGATTGATTATATATTACAAAGTTTCTCGCTAGAGCAGTTAGCTCCTCTTTGACCTCTGATTGTAGCTTTTCATTATTAATATCGTCTAAAACATCCGCGATTTTATTGGCGATTGTTTCAAATTCGGCCTCTTTCATGCCACGTGATGTGAGTGCCGGACTTCCTATACGAATACCTGAAGTAACAAACGGAGAGCGTGTTTCACCCGGAACAGTATTTTTGTTTACAGTGATACCTGCATTACCCAATGCCGCATCAGCATCTTTACCTGAAAAATCTTTATTGATAAAAGAAACCAGTACCAAGTGGTTATCTGTACCACCACTAACAACATCATACCCGCGAGAGATAAGTACATCTGCAAGTACTTTAGCGTTAGCTTTTACCTGCTTGGCATACGCTTTCCATTCATCAGAAAGGTTATATTTAAAACCTACTGCTTTGGCAGCGATAACGTGTACGAGCGGTCCACCTTGAAGACCCGGGAAGATGGCTGAATTGATCTTTTTAGCGATCTCTTCATCATTTGTCATGATCATACCACCACGAGGTCCTGCAAGTGTTTTATGTGTTGTTGTTGTCACAACATCAGCGTATGGAAAGGGGCTAGGGTGTTCACCTGCGGCAACCAAACCTGCGATATGAGCGATATCGGCAAATAAAATAGCTCCTACGGCATCAGCAATCTCACGGAACTTTTTAAAATCGATTTCACGAGCATACGCTGAAGCTCCACAAACGATAATCTTTGGTTGTGTGATCTTTGCAATGTCCATAACACGATCATAATTGATACGACCATCCATCTCTACACCATAGGTAAAAGAGTGGTAGTTTTTACCTGAAAAGCTCGGTTTACTACCATGCGTTAAGTGACCACCGTGAGAGAGGTCCATCCCCAGGAGTTTGTCACCTGCTTTAAGCAGTGCTGCATACACGGCACCATTGGCTTGGCTTCCTGAGTGCGGTTGGACATTGGCATAGTTACATCCAAACAGTTTACATGCACGATCAATAGCAAGCTGTTCTACGCCATCTGCGTATTCACAACCGCCATAATAACGTTTAGCAGGATATCCTTCTGCATATTTATTGGTAAATACAGAACCCATTGCCTGCATAACAGCCGGAAGGGTAAAGTTTTCAGAAGCGATCATCTCAAGGTGATCTGTCTGACGCTCACGCTCCTTCTCACATAAATCAAAAATCTCTTTGTCAAATTCTTGTAAAAAACTCATCTTTTCTCCTTAATGTAATTCTATTTATTCGTTGTTGTCTTGTTCTTCTTCGTCACTCTCATGTTTGGCAAGAGGTTTCATAGCCGGGAAGAGTAAGACGTCTCGAATGGTATGTTGATTCGTTAACATCATGACTAAACGGTCGATACCGATACCTTGACCTGCTGTTGGAGCCATACCATAGGATAGGGCATTAACAAAATCCTCATCCATCTCATGAGCTTCATCATCACCAGTAAGCTCTTTGCCCTCTACTTGCTCTTTAAAGCGTTGGTATTGATCTTGAGGGTCGTTAAGCTCTGAGAAGGCATTGGCAATCTCTTTACCTGCAACAAATAGTTCAAAACGTTCTGTAATAGCCGGGTTTTCATCACTTCTGCGTGCCAGTGGCGAGATCTCCACCGGATAGTCTGTGATAAAAGTTGGGTTGATCAATTTGTGCTCTACAAACTCATCAAATAATTCGGCTTGCAGTTGACCTAAATTGAGGTTTTTATCTACGGTAACACTGTTTTTGGCTAAATAGTCAAAAGCCTTATCTTTGTCACAACATACATCTGCAGGTACACCACCAATTTCTGTTAAAGAATCTACTAAACCAATCTCTTTGAATTGGGCAAAATTAATTTCAAGATCACCATAAGGCAGAATAGTAGGAAGCTCAAGATGATCAAAAAGATACTCAAAGAGCTCTTTAGTGATCTGAATAAGATCTTTATAGTTTTTATAGGCCCAGTAGAACTCAATGGAGGTAAATTCGGGATTGTGTGTCGCATCCATACCTTCATTTCTAAAGTTACGGTTGATC
>JBFHUP010000291.1:0-2752 GCA_041589975.1 Sulfurimonadaceae bacterium
ACATCGACACCGGCATCTTTAAGCTCTTGGATATTTTTGTTATTCACACCGCCATCGACTTCGATCAGACAGGTCGCATTTTGCTCTTCGATCATCTTTTTAAGACGTTTCGCTTTTTTGACTACCGATGGGATAAACTTTTGTCCGCCAAAGCCTGGGTTAACACTCATTAAAAGTACCATATCTACATCATTGAGGATAAACTCAATCGCTTCAGGCGGTGTATGAGGGTTAAGCACAATGCCCGGTTTGATACCCAAAGATCGGATCTTTTGGATCAGACGGTGCGGGTGTTTTTCCTCTTCGATATGAAAGGTGATATATTCAGGATTGAGTGGTGCAAAAAGATCCACAAAAAAGGTGTTGTTTTCTACCATAAGGTGAATGTCGAGACCTTTAGTAGCAGCTTTAGCTACAGGATTGACAACTACGGGTCCGATAGTAAGATTGGGGACAAAGTGACCATCCATAACATCCACATGGATTAGATCACAACCCGCTTCACAGATATCTGTGATCTCTTGGGAAAGCTTGCCAAAGTCAGCGGCAAGAATACTGGGTGCTACAAGCATAAGAGCCCTTTTTAATGCAATTCTATCCTTATCTGGTTAAGAAGAAGGTAAAAGATTGTTCTCCAAGGGATAAATCAACTTGAACACCTTTTTTATCGGCCACCATTTCAAGTAAAGTATCGATATCAGTGTAGGTTCGAGGCAGGGTGATATCCACATGGATATCTTCATTTTCTGATAAGATCGCTTTAACACGACCACCGATGATATTAACAAATTCTGCAATCGTATCAAGCGTGTCTTCATCAGATGGATTCTCTTCTCCTAAAAGCAAAGTACAGGCTTGGTGGGCGATTTTTACCGGAAAGATCAACATCACAATACCATCAAGATCTCCATAAAATCCGATGGAAGAACAAAAAAGGTCCTCTTTTTTCTCAATATTCAGAACCGTGAGGCTGGCTGCTGTCTTTTGAGCTTTGGCATTGGTCATCATCTCAAAAGAGGAAACGGTTGCTTCGATAAAGTTTGGCAGGTTGTTCACCATCAGTTTGGTGATGCTTCTTTTGTTGCTGATACGGTTGCTGGATCCCGTTAGCTCCTGCATCAGCTCACTGTTTTTTAAAATATCACCCAGCATATCAAAAAAGAGAATACCTGCATCTTCAAGCTCCTCTTTATATTTGATCGGTGTTTTGGCAAAATCAAGTCCTACGATACAGATCGTTGCATCGTACTCTGCACCTGAACTGGCAAGTTTGGAAAAGAAGTTAAGAGCATGAACATTCATAGAAACAACTTGCGTGGCATCAAAGATAAAGAGCTGAAAATTGACATTAAGTGAATTGGTGTGATAGGTGAAATCAAATTGGTTGGTCAGTTCTGCATCCAAAAAGCCCTTAACTGTATAGACAATGGCATTTCCAGTGACTCTGCTTGCGATTTTGTTGCCATAGAAACCTAGGTGGGTATACTCGACAATATCATCATATTTATCTTTTTCACGTAGTTTGGCTTCAAAATCTGTTTTTGTCTGGGCGACAACCGGATTGTGTCCCCGTTCAAACAGATCAATTGCTAATGAGTTTCTTTGTGAGGAGTCTTCATTCCAGATCAGCAGATTGAGGGTTTTTTCTTCTTTGTTACTTCCAACAAAAAGGTAGGCCAGTTCCAATGTTTTAAAGATCGAAAAACTGGCATCATCCTTATTGAATCGCAAGATTGTTTCAAATTTGGATTTGTCCACATCACAAAAACCAACCGTACATTTAAGTTTTTTACGAAAATCCAGAAGAATCTCAGAAAGGATTTGAAGGCCATTGACATTAAAATAGACCACGCGTTTCAGGGAGATTAAAATCATATCTACCTTGAGATTGTACGTGTGTTTGATATCATCAAGTGAGATAAAAAAGGGTGCATTGGTTCCGTCGAGAAAACCTTGGAGGCTAAAAACAGCAACACGATTTTTGACAACGGCCCTCATGATGCTTCTCCTTCACTGATAATGGATTGGAACTCTTCCATGATAGGCATGACGAACTCCGGATTGAAATCTAAAAAGTCATTCAGACCACACTCTAAAAATTGTGGTTGGCTTAGGATGTAAAACATCAGCATATGCATGTAGCGGGCCAATTTGCAGATCTTTTTATCTCCGCAGTTTTTAAGCCCGCTGCTTGCTTTAAGCATTTTAAGCATCTTGGCATTCATCTCCCAAGTTTCACCGATCATTTCGGCTATGTCAAAGAGGTTCACACCGACTAAGCGTTCAAGAATAGTATTGTAGTCGAGATTTTGACTCTCACGCAGGATCTGAACTTCCTTAATATGAGAAGCAAAGATCAGTTCGGTGACAATAATAGAAGCAGGAAGTAAAGAGATGATGGCAATAACATGTTGGTCTTTAACACCTTCATGCTCTAAAATCTTTTTCCAGATACTGCTCATCGTAGCTTGCATATCTGAAAAAGAGTGTTCATTGAGATCAAAAAGTTCCCAGCGGTTTGGAGAGAAGAGATGCATCATATAGTGATAGAGCAACTCTTTGGTCTGGCCCAGACCCAAAATACCAAAGATCTGTTTCACATCCTTGATCTCTTTTTGAAAAGGAATAAACCGATCCTCCGGCATACCAAGATCGGTAAGAGAGATCATCACCGTCGATTTGCGCAGCAGACGCAAAACCACCCTTTCGCCAAAGGCAGTGGGCAACGTTGAGACCCGGACGTCAATCTCCT
>JBFHUP010000292.1:0-2741 GCA_041589975.1 Sulfurimonadaceae bacterium
AGGTGTGACAGCATGACCAAAAGCCTGGGCGATCTTATAACCACTCTCATTGCCACCGAGTTGCATCGCTGCATTACTTCCAGTAGCTAAGATCACTTTGTCAAAACCTTTGTATGTTGTATCTTCAGTAATGAGTTCAAAGCTATCATGCTTTTGTACATCGATCACTTTATGCTCATACAGCACTTTTACACCCTGTATATCAGCATTCATTAAAAGAAGATTGACAACTGACTTCGCATCATGAGAGAGCGGATAGGCTTTACCATCATCTTTAATATCAAAAAGCATCCCGAACTTTTTAAAATAGTTCTGCAGATGAGAAAAAGTAAAATGTTCTAAGGCATACGAAGAAAAAAGAGGATCAAAACCTGTAAAATTTTGTATCGATATGTTTTGATTGGAGATATTACAGTGACCGTTTCCCGAAGCGGCAATCTTTCGTCCCGCCTTAGAGCCTGCTTCAAAAAGTGTAACGTCAAACCCTTTTTGGGCAAGCAGTATGGCAGCCATCAAACCTGATGCACCTGCACCGACAACAGCAATAGTGTGCATTAAAACGTTAGCGGACTTTCTTTACGTTGCTCTCATCAATCCAGAGTTCAGTTTTTACAGCCTTCCATCGAGAGTTGGTAATCTTACCTGTAATTTGAATCCAAGAACCGCGTCTTTTATTACTGGTAAAACGCATCCCTTTTTCCCACGCCTCACTCTCTGGTCCATAGATCTTACTGTAAACCGGTGTCGCTTTAACTACCGTAAACGTTGATGGTTTCATAAAGGTCAGTTTTTCAATCTCTTTTTTAACTGCCTTTGCTTCATCCACCTCTTTAGGCTCCTCAAGCACCTCTTTATCAGCAACTGCTACTTCTTTTTTATCGGATTCAACACCGGCATCTGTTTCATCCATTTCATTTTGAGCCATCGCCTCTTGATCTTGGGAAGATGCTTTATTAAGATTATCCTCAATGACATCGGTATCGGTATAGCCACCCTGATCAATCTCTTTAATAGCTGTTTCACTCAGCATTGAAGGTTTAACGACAACACGAGTCGGTGTAACATTATCTACATTTTTAAATTTCAGGTGTTGTTCCGTAGAGTGAAGCATACTCTCTTGCTTAGAGTTTTTGATTGTTATAAGCAGGATCTTTAACTCTTCTTCTTTGATTTTTAAAGCACGTTTAAGCTGCTTTATCTCTAAGGCCTGAGCTTCAATCTTCTCTTGATCGGTTTGAGCTTGTAGCAGTGACATGGTCATCACTAACGTTAAAAGCAGGGAAAGGGTCGTTTTCTTCAATCTTTTTTCCTTCTTAAAATAGCACCCATCTCAAGGTGATTGGTATATGCAAACTGATCAAAAACAGCCATTTTTTCTACATCATGTGTTAAAGTTAAGCTATCAAGATCGCGTTTTAATGTTTGTGGGTTACACGAAATATAGATAATTGTATCAAATTTTTGGGCTAATTGGGTTGTTGTTTCGTCTAAACCGCTCCGCGGAGGGTCCAAAAAGATACTTTTTATCTCAAAACTCTCTAAATCAACATCTTTTAGACGGTTAAAAGTTCGCTCTTTGTTCATAGCCTGAACAAACTCTTCACTTGACATTCGCACAAAAGTAATATTTTCTACGCCATTAAGCTCACAATTTTTCAGTGCCGCACGAATCGAAGATTTCGAGATCTCTGTGGCAATCACTTTGTCAAAACATGAAGCCAATGGCAATGTGAAGTTACCCGCCCCGCAATAAAGTTCTAAAAGATCACCCGACGTTTCTCCTATACAGTTAATGACCCACTCGATCATCTGAATATTAACCTTGGGATTAGGTTGGGTAAAAGAGTTTTCGATCTGAACAAATTTATAATCTCTACCCTTAATAGGTAACAGTTCGATAATAAAATCATCACTTAAGACCATTTTTTGTTTACGGCTACGACCGATGATCTTAATACCCAATTCATCACTGATCTCTTGGGCCTTGGCTTTCCACGCATCATCAAGTTTTCGATGATAGATAAGTGAGACCACCATCTCACCACTGAGTGAGGATAAAAAATCAATATGAAAAAGTTTCAATTTCATATCTTTTTGCAAGATCTTTTCAAGTAACACAGGCATGAGTTTTTGAATAGCGGGAGCGACAATCTGACATGATGTTATAGGGAGATAACCCTTTTTATCCATCGTGTTCATCGCATAAGAGAGTTTATCATCCCCCTCATGCCAGATCTTAAACTCAGATCGAGCACGAAAAGCTTCACTTTCAGACTTTATCGCATCAAATGCACCTCTATAAAAAGCCAAAAAAAGTTCTTTAACTTCAGCGATTTTAAAAGCCAGCTGCTCTTCATACGTTTTATCATATAAAGTACATGATCCACACGTCCCGAAATATTCACACTGCATTAACGATCAAACCTTTTGTCAATATAGTGAAATTTTAACACAACAGAACTGACACGAAGGTATTAACCAAACAATTAGCATAAGTCTCTTACGAAATAGGCTCTTTTATTGACGCCACTGATATCTCTATGTCAAAACACCTATGCAACCAGCCCATCCTTTTTTATTAGTTTTACACTACTGTGCTACTATCTTCTACTTTTTGAAGATTATAAGGAGGATAGCTATGTTGGAATCGTTAGATTTGTTTGAGGTCGTTAATATGTATGCTTTACTCATCGGTCTTACTTATGGTGTCGTAGCCCAAAAAAAGCAGTTTTGCTTTAGTG
>JBFHUP010000293.1:0-2740 GCA_041589975.1 Sulfurimonadaceae bacterium
GATCCAATAGGTTCTTTCATGATATGTCCTTATAGGTGTAGTGAGAATATTATAAGCATAGTAATATAAAAAAAAGCTATAAGATATTGTACTTGAGTACAGTATGGAAAAATATAAAGAATTACGATTTCAGTAAGAGGACAAGGCCCAATCGGTCATTGACATGCAGTTTGCTGAAAATAGAACTCATGTGAGCTTTTACCGTCCGTGGCTTGATTTCAAGCATAGATGCCAATGCATCATTAGTAAGACCGCGTAACACCAATCTTACAATCTCTTGTTCTTTGGCAGTCAGGCGACCCATCAGTTCTTCATCAAGTTCCTCTTCATCTTCAAGGATTTTAATGACGGCTCCCATCAATTCCGGATAGACCCATACCTTATCATTTTCTACAGCCTTAAGAAGCTGATCAAGATTACCTTTAAGCATACGGATATTGCCATAGGCCAAGATACCATCACTGATAAGCTTTTTTCCTGTAGCTATCGCAGGTGCAGCCTCAAGCACCACAACCTTTTCAGGAAGCTTATTATAGTTATAAAGGATATTAAGCTCATGTGACACTGTGTCATAATCGGCAAGCAAAACAGTGTAAGATTGATTTAGAACATCATCAATAGTATGTAAGGCCACAGTCTCATGATCTTTAAGCCGTTTTTCCAACTCTTCAACAATTATCAGATCCGTACTAAAGATGCCTATAACCATATCATCGCTCCGAAAATGCGTATTGCTTTGATTTTAAGATCGGCTTTAAAATATACTCCATAATGGTCTTTTGGCCTGTAACGATATCGACATCGACCAACATACCAGGAATAACTTGAAGCGGCTTTTCTTTGCTTCCCAAATAAGATTTATCGGTTTTAACATACACGAGATAATAGGTGCCATCTTTTTCATCCGTTAGTGTATCCGGACTGATACGTGTAATAACTCCCTCTAAACCACCATGTATAGCGAAATCATAAGCTGATATCTTCACCATTGCTTTGGCACCCGGATGTAAAAATGCAATATCTGACGGTTTGATTTTTACCTCTAAAAGAAGTTTATCATTGGTCGGAACGATCTCCACAATATCATCTCCAGGCCGTACAACACCACCTTTGGTCTTCACATACAGCTTTTGTACGATACCATCCACAGGAGAACGAACCTGCGTACGATCTACTTGATCCGACAAGATATTTTTATCCAATTTGATACGATCTATTTCAGCCAACACCTCATTGAGCTCTTTTTTAGATTCATTTTTAAAATTAATAGTCAGTTTTTTACGCTTGGCTCTAAACTCAGTGATCTGGGATGAGAGTGAAGGGAGACTCAATTTTGAAGAGTTATATTTTTGTTCAACATCATTGTATTCCCGTTTTAATTTTAAAAAATCCACTTTCGACTTAATACCCTCACGAACCATCGGAGCTGTCATCGTAACCTCTTCCTTAATAAGCTTTAAAGCCTTTTTGAGATGTTCTACCCGTGCACTTGTCTCTTTCCACTCATGAATCTTTTGAATGATTTGCTGTTTCACCACACTATCTTCTTCTTTAAGATCAGCCATATTGAGGTTATAAAGTTCTTCCTCTTCTTTTAAAAACTTCTCCTCACCTTTAAACGTCTTTTTAAGGCTTGAAAAAGGGATATCATTGGCTTGTGCTTGCAAACGGATCCTACGAGCATGCAATTCACTCAACCTTACATCCTGACTTAAAAGTTGTGAACTTGACTTCGTATTTGTTAATTTTATCAAAACTTGATTGGCTTTGACAACATCACCCTCAGAAACCAAAATATCCTCTACAATTCCACCTTCAAGATTTTGTATGACCTTATTATCCCCCGAGGCAATCACATCACCACTACCACGTGTAATTTCATCAATCTCTGCAAAAGATGCCCATAAAGTGACTACTAAAAGCGTAAAACCCCAGAAATAAAGTATAAAAGAGATCCGCTTAGGAGCATGCTCCAAAACAGCCGCACTCAAACTTTGCATAAACTGGAAGTCATCTTTGTTATAAGTAAACTTCTCAAGTTCATGATTACTTTTAAATTGTGTTACGGCAGAACCTGTAGTCTTTCTAAACTTTTTTTTGATATTAAACGTTCTCTCTTTAAACGTGTCAATAAGGTCAAAAAATTTATTCCTGCTATCTTCGTACAGCTTAATAGCTCTTTGTTTATCTTTTTCCATCTCCTCCAAGACAGAGTCATACAGCTTTTTAACCTTACTTTCGTTCCATAAAGTCAATAACTTTTTTTGAAGCTTTTTGAGATCCATTAGGCACCTCCGCCTTCAAGCTTCTTCAAGACACTGTCTCGTTTACCATCCATATAAACACGTCCATCATACATGACAATGACACGCTCTGTAATACGTAACAGTGTCATCTTTTGTGTCACCATAATACTGGTGCGGTTTTGTGTATTATCATAAAGATTTTGCAACAATTTAGCTTCGGTAATCTGATCCATGGCATTGGTTGGTTCATCCAAAATCATAATTGGCGTATCAAGTAAAAAAGAACGAGCAACACCAATACTTTGACGCTGACCACCTGACAAGCCTATGCCACGTTCTCCTACAGGGATATCATAACCCTTAGGATGACGTCTGATAAACTCATCCGCACCTGATATCTTAGCGGCACGAATCACTTGAGCGTCACTTGCATGACTGGCCCGATAAAGAATATTTTCTCTGACTGTTCCTCTAAAAAGGTGAACCTCTTGAGA
>JBFHUP010000294.1:0-2711 GCA_041589975.1 Sulfurimonadaceae bacterium
AGTGATGCTGTTCAGCTTAATACAAAAAGGGCGATGGCTCTTATAGCTAAAATGTCAACAACGATTGATGATTTTAGAGGCTTTTTCCGTCCGGACAAACAAAAAGAGAACTTTAATCTTAAGAGCCTTATGCAGGAGGTTTTTTCGCTTTTTCAAAGCAGTTTGGAGCATGAAAATATCACCTTGGAACTTGATATTCCCCCCTATTGTGAAATCTACGGCTATAAAAATGAGTTTTCCCAAGTGATGATTAATTTGATCAATAACAGCAAAGATGCTTTTAGGGAAAAAGATATAGATCATGCTAAAATACTTATCAGTGCTATGCAGAATGATCAAACGGTTACCGTTATGGTAGCTGATAATGCAGGCGGTATTCCTTTGGCGGTGATTGACCGTATTTTTGAACCTTACTATACAACCAAAGAGGAGGGCAAAGGAACCGGAATCGGCCTTTATATGTCCAAAATGATTGTCGAAGACAATATGCATGGAAGTATGAGTGTGACCAATACACCCAATGGGGCTATGTTTAAAATAAGTTTTACGAAAAAAGAGGATGCATAATGAAAATATTGATAGTTGATGATATTGCTGATAACAGAGAGATGCTTGAAAAGCTTGTAAAGCGGTACAGCAGTAAAACTGAGGGAGATTGTGAGATTTTTCAGGCGGAAAATGGCCAAGATGCCGTCTATTTGTGTGAACAAGAGTCTATGGATCTTATCTTTATGGATATTGTAATGCCTGTTATGGATGGGCTGGAAGCGACTCAGCAGATTAAAAAAATTTCACCAAACTCTATGATAGTTGTTATCTCATCAGAAAATGATGAAGCGACAAAAACGAAGATTTTACAAGAGGGAGCCGAGGACTACATCCTCAAACCATTCAGTTCGGCAATTATGCTAAGCCGACTCAACAACTATCACAAACTTATTGCATCACGAAACTCTATTGGCTTTCAATGTACGGCGGTCAATACCTTTACACACAATGTTTATAATTATCAAACCAGATTTTTAATTACCAATGAAGATGAGTTGGCCCAGTTTTGGGAGACACTTTTGGTACGCTTAGAGTATCAGAATGTGATTTCCAATCTCAGTGATATTGTAAGATTTTTATACTATTTGGGCTCTTATCAGCTGCAAAAGTCTTATAAGTTTCATGTGATTATTGAAGAGGATGAAGAGAATTTCTATTTCAGTATGGATAATGTGTCTATTTTATCAGAAGAGGTGATGCAAAAAGGGATTGCAAAATTTTGCAGTTTTTTCTCCTTTAATATCGAGGGGAATTGGATAAGTTTTGCAACAGCACGCTGCAACAAAAAGTGTACCGCAGAGAGTCAGTCCGAGACGCAACAACAACAGCAGCCGCAAACCGCGGTTGTAAAAATTGAGCCTAAAGAGGAGGTGGTATTACGCACCTATGATATCTTGGACGCAGATACTCGTGGAGAGTTTGAGCATGTGGTTGCTAAGCTTAAAACCGAGATTTCGCTGATGGGATCTTCATCATTGGAAATTGATGATATAGACACAATTCATGAGTATATTAAACATCTGGTTAATATGCTGGGGGCCTGTCCTGACGCCTATACGATTGCGGAGGCCTTGCGAGGTTTTTCAGGACTTTTAGAAGATCACAGCGAGACCTTTTTAGAAAAAAGTCAAGAGCTGGCCGGTATGGTTAAGGCATTTGTGAATGATATAGAGACATGGAAGGATATGGTTTTTTATACCGGAGCACCGTCTGTAGACTTCTTAGATAACTCCATTAGCAGCAGTGTGGAGATGATTAAAGCCGTCTTTGTCGAAGAGGGATCTTCGCAAGAAGAACTGGATGATATATTTGATTTTTAAAGGTCTGATATGAGGATACTTTTTTTATGGGTACTCTTAAGCTTTTTTGTTGCGGCCGCAACACTTAATCTGACACCCCAGCAGCAAGCCTGGATAGAGACACATAAAAAAATCAGCTTTGCGGGCGATCCGAATTGGCTCCCTTTTAAAGCACTTAATGAGAAGTCAGAGTACATCGGTATCGTTGCAGAGCATTTGAAGTTGGTGGAGAGCTTAACGGGCTTAGAGTTTGTACTTAAACCTACCCAAAATTGGCTTGAAACCCTGAATTTGGCCCGTCAAAAAAAAGTTAAGGTGGTTTCAAGTGACAGAGCCGATGAGATATTAAATAAAAAATTCCGTCCCATAACACCCTATTTGATCAACCCAGTCGTTATCATTATGGACAAAGATAATCACTATGTAGATGATCTTAACAAATTAAAAGATAAACGTATTGCTGTTATCAGGGGATATGGCTATACAGGGGATATTTTTAAAGTGTATAGGGGTCTGCATTTTGTTGAGGTAGCAAATATCCAAGAGGGACTTAAAAAAGTTCATAAAGGTGAATTGGATGCGATGCTTGCCACGATGGTTCTTGCACGTTACCATATATCTAAACTGGGGTATGATAATCTTAAGGTGGTAGGTAAGAGTTCCGTTGTTATGGAGCTAACGCTTTTTGTGGATAAGCAAGAACCGATGCTTCATGCCATTTTAGATAAAGCTATCAGTAAGATATCCATAGAACATTCACAACACATTATCTCCAAGTGGATTCATGAACCAAATGATGACTTATCTCTGTCTTGGATCGTTTGGATTATTATAGTGACTCTTGCGGTGCTTTTATCTATTAAT
>JBFHUP010000295.1:0-2707 GCA_041589975.1 Sulfurimonadaceae bacterium
TAAGAATCCCATACAAAAACTACACTCATTTAAAGTGGAAGCCGGTATTGACTCAAATCCTGGACATCTGATGGGAAATGACTATTTAGCTATTTTTTCTACAGCTTTAAACTGTGATGTTAACACCTCCAGTTCATGTGACTTTGATGAGCTTTTTGATGCGGCCGCATACGTTGATGTTCAAACTAAATCTGATTATATCTATGATGCCGGAAGCACAGGAAGTTTTTTCTGGACCTATGGCTGGGGGATGGCCAGTCGTTTATATGCCCAAGAGATTGATGCAGGTTATCTTAATTTTCATCTAACATACGGGTTTGGCTATTCGTGGGGAAAAAGTTCATTTAGAATGCCATTTCTCATTAAAGAGACAATGACAAAATATAGAATCTCTGAAGATAGATCACGTTTTGATTATTTCACATTCAGAATCAATCCCCACTATCGTTATCGATTTGACAACAATGCCCTATTCTCCTTTGGAATGGATCATGAGGAGCAAGATAGTCCTAATGAGTTCAAACAGCCCTTTGGATCCGCCGAATATAGTGTTAATAAAACATTTGCATTTTTTAAATATCAATCAAATCCTAATAGCACCTATCCTTTTAGCCTCATGATCTATAGGGGAGAGCAGAGTCAATTTAACGACAACTTTGACAACAACGGAACTTATTATCTGCCCTATTCCAGATACAACCTTTTTGGTGTTGACTTCACTATCAACCATAAAGCATCACCTTCTAAAGAGTATAAACTCACTTTAGGTGTTGGTAGTAAGGTATTTGATGACCATTATATCCCCGGCGTTTATCCTGTAAATCCAGGCGAAGAACGTATAGACAACACAACTTTATTAGACATACAAACTATTTCTGTTAATAAAAAGTTAAGTAAAACTGTCTTAGGATATAAATTATATGCGTATGAAAGTAACTACAAGCCTTTAAATTTCACTAAACATCAACTTTACATGGCTTATTATTGGTTACCATAAAGGAGCCTTAATGCATTTTAAACTTTTTTTTATCACTACTCTCTTTGCTTCTACAGTGTGGGCAAGTATCGGAACGGTTACGGCTATTCGTGGTGATGTTAAAATTACACGGGGTATTGCCCTGTATCAAGCACATAAAAATCTTAAAATTGAAGAGAAAGATACTTTTTTTACCAATAAAAACGGTTCGATGCAGATCACATTTACTGACAAAACTGTTATCACTCTGGGTAAAAACACGGTTTTTAAAGTAGCGGAATATCTATATAGCGAAAATCATCGTAAGCAAAACAAGGTTAAGTTCAAATTCCGTAAAGGATTCTTTAAATCAATTACCGGTCGTATTGGAAAATTGGCACCCAAGAAGTTCAAAATCTCAACCAAAAATGCCACGATTGGGGTTCGAGGTACTGAAATTACCGGAACCAGCGACAACAAAACCGAAAAAATTGTCTGTACTCACGGTGAAATTGAGGTCAAATCTGAATCGACGAAAAAATCTTTTGTCGCCAAAGCTAACGAGCATGTAAAAATCAAACTCGACCCAAAAGTCAACTATGTTATTGCTGAGCCTATCGATATTCTCATTCAGCAACAGGTTAAAGAGGGACTCAAAAAGCCGACAGACAAAGATGTTATTAAAAGTGTTAAAGCTGAGATGGTTATTGTCTTTAAACCAGAAGTTAAAAAAGAGATGATTAAAAAGGGTATTGATGTCAAAAAAGCACCCGTTGTTCGAGAAGATGTCATTATCGCTCCTAAGGTGATCAAAAAAGAGGAAACCAAAGCAATAGATCAAAACTTCCTTGTGGATAAAAAAGAGTTCAAAGCCCACCCTGTTATTCGTGAAGAGATCAACTCTATGACCCAAGAAGAGATTGATGCCATTAAAGAGGAACAAAGACGTCAAGAAGAGGCCGAAAGGCTGAAGCGTGAACGAGCCGAACAAGAAGCTCAACGCATTAAAGAAGAGGAAGAGCGACGCTTTTTCCAATCCGAGAAAAAACGTGTAACAAAACAGCAGCAGGCACTGGAAGAGAAATGGAACGCCTACAAGCCAAAACTTCCTAAAGCTGTTCCTAAAGAGAAAGTTACAACCAAAAAAGATGCTTTAAAATCTAAAATCAAACAGATGGATCAAATTCTTGATAGCAATCAAGACAGATTCTAATACCTTTTAAATACAACAAGGAGTTTTATGTCCTACCTCTTAACACTGTTGGTGGTTGGCCTTTTCGTTTGGCTTTTCCTCTCTTCTAATAAAGGTTCATTTACGACAAGTCGGCCAACACTTTCTTTTAAAGACGTTCTTTATAGCGAGTATGGATACATCATAGCTCTTATTGCAAAACTCGCCAAATCCGATGGTCACGTGTCAGATCTCGAGGTAGAACTTATTGAAAACATCCTTGATGATATGTGTGAAGAGTTTCATGACCACAATCAAGCACGCATACATCTTAAAAAGATATTTAAAGAAGAGAAAGATGTTCAAGACAATGTCAACCATGTAGCATCAGAGCTCTACAAAAAGACTTCTCACGAAGCCTATAAACATCAAAAAATCATTGAATTTATGGTGACACTTGCTTTTAGAGACGGCGTATTGCATCACCGCGAGAAAGAGGTTATCCATGAAACTGCCCACGCATTCCATATCGATGCGGGAGCCGTAGACTCCTTTTTTAATCAATATTCTGATTTTTATCA
>JBFHUP010000296.1:0-2683 GCA_041589975.1 Sulfurimonadaceae bacterium
CACCACCAAAAGTGAAACCAACAGAAAGCATAAATCCTACCCAGATGATATTTGCTGAGTAGGTGAGTGGTATGAAGTAGCGGAATTTCATGTGTGAGATACCTGCTGGCAGTGAGATGTATTGGCCAAGTCCTGGAGTGATAGGGCCTACGAAGGTAGAGATCTTTCCGTGGGCTCTAAAAAAGATGATCACCTTTGCCATAAAGGTACGTTTTTTATAAAGCACTTTTTTGATGATAAGTTTGGCAAAGTGGTAGTCGATTAGTGCTCCAGAAAGTGAGCCAAAAAGTAGATAAAGAAAAAAGCTTTTTTCAAAAATAAGTGTCAGTCGCCACCTAAAAAATTTAGTAAACAATGATACCAATCGTAACTTATTTTAAGACCTAAGCCACAAGTTCAACCTCTTGAAATCTATGATTAGGGTTATATTTACAATTATTTTTATAAAGAGAATGAGCCGTAATAATAATCTTTCTCATGACAGCAATTTGAGCCTGAGTCGTATGTTTACCTTGTACTTTTAATCTTTCATAAAAAGCTTTAAAATTTTCATCATAACGAATGGCTGTCATGGTTGACATAAACAAAGAACCCCGATAAAGTCTTGAGCCTGTTTTAGAAATTTTATATCTTGATTGTAGTGAACTTCCCGATTGTTTATAAATTGGATTAAGACCTGCTAATGATGTGATTTGTCTTTGGTTGGCATTGGGATATTTTAAAAACAGATGCAAAAGTACAATCCCAGCGATAGGTCCGACACCCATGATAGATGTAATGTTTTCATAGGCTTGTTTATACTCTTCATTAGATTGAATCAGTTCGTGAAGTTTATCTAAGATACGCTGTTCTTTTAGTTTTGACTCTTTAATAGCTTTTTTAAGCTCTTTGATTGTAAAAGCGTCAGCACCTTTACTTACCAAGGCTTCAAGATGATTCTTTTGTTGATTAGTCTGCTTGGTCAGAAACTTATAATAGCCCATGAGCTCTTTAATGCGTTCTACATTCTCACTGTAAGCGGGTATGGTTACTTGGCCCTCTTTGGCAATCACTATGGATTGACACAAAACCCTGGCATCTTCAATATCATTTTTAATCTCAGTACCGATAGCTTTAGCATAGTTACTAAACTGTTTGGGATTAATCATAAAACATTTGATATTTTGATCATGACAATACTTTTTGAGATATTCAGAATAAGAACCTGTAGGCTCAAAGATGTAGATGATACTATCAATATCTTTTTTATAGATCTTTTTGAGTTTGGAGAAAAGTGTTTTAAAACCTTTTACACTGTTGTCTAGTTGTAAGTCCTGTCTATTCTTTCCAATGTGAATATTTAAACTTGCTTTTGATATATCAATTCCGATACAATTTTCCATAAGAGCCTCCTTTGATTGAGAGCTCGTTAGCACAAGCCATTTGGCTTGTGTGATAACCGTAACGAGATACACATAACTTTGCCTCGTGTCTCTATACAATCTGGTTCTCATCCTGTGATGCAACACAAGATATAAGAGAACCGATTCGCTCGCCACTCAAGTTTTTAGTGTAACTATCTCACTGACCCACAAGCTAGTCTCAGCTGCTTTAGGTAATCAAACGATATATTACTTTCTAACGAACTCTCCGGAAATAGTATAGTGGGTTTTGTGGTGTTTTTGGTAGATACGAGGTAAACACTATTACTTTTGTCATAAAAATTCAACAACTAAATTTTACATGCTAATCTTATCAAAAAAGATAAGGAAAACAAATGCCAAGGTCACACACAATGGTATCAGCCAAGCACTATGTTTTTACTTTTACTCCCTTGACAATATTATCGTATAGTGATAATATATCTATATGATAAAGTCTTTTAAGTGTAAAGAATCTGAAAAGGTATTTTGGCAAAAGAAGTGCAAAAAATTTCCTGCTTCTATCATCAGCAGAGCCAAGATCAAACTTGACATGCTTGATGCTGCACAAAACAAAGAAGACTTACGGGTCCCACCTGCTAACCATCTAGAAGAGTTACAAGGGGATTATAAAGGTTATATGAGCATCAGAATCAATCAGCAATACAGAGTTGTCTTTAGATTTGATAACAAAGATGCTTACGATGTACATATTGTCGATTATCACTAAAGGAGCATAGATGCAAGATATCAGACCAGCTACCCATCCGGGAGTCATTTTAAAACTAGAATTTGCCGAAGCACTGGGACTTACTCAAGCCAAGATGTCTGCTGACTTAAACGTGGGTATTAAAACACTCAGCGAATTGTATAACCAAAAACGTGGTATCACTGCTCTTATGGCTTTAAAACTATCAGAGTACTTTGGCACAACGCCACAATTTTGGATGGTGTTACAAGATAATTATGATCTTTATCAAGCTTTTATAAAAGAAAAAGAGTCTCTAAAAAATATCTCTAAGTTAGAGGTAGCCTAAATGAATCCCAGTTTGAAAATGATTCTATCTAAAACTTCACTGTTATCTCAAACCCAATATAGGACTCCAACCAAGGTTCATTAGCCCCCATCATATAACGCAGGGTCTGGTCTTTACTGTAGGTAGAAAAGCGACTTACCAGAGAGATATCAACTCGATTTTCATGAATACGTAACCAATTAGCCAAAGCTCCTTCGGGATTGAGTAATACCAGAATAAAAGATCCAAACCTTTCGGATCCCCAAA
>JBFHUP010000297.1:0-2674 GCA_041589975.1 Sulfurimonadaceae bacterium
CAACGTAGACAATCTTGTCTGAGATAAGTCAGTACGGCGAGTTTTGGATTTTTTTGTACCTCTTTGGCTGTTGGAGCTGGTGGAAGTTCTTTCATCTCTTTAGGAAAAGCTTGCGGTTCCAGTTCAGAAAGTTTTGCCATATAAGCTTTATAGGCTTGAGTTCCTAGGCGTTTGTGAGGATCTTCGGGGTTTTTGGTGGCATAGGTACCGATATCATGCTTGTAGCCGTTTTGTCCGCCAAAACCCCATAAAGCACCTTGAATCTTTCCCTGCTCTGTAGCCATGAGGGAGTTGGCTTGAGCCCCTACTTGTTCTTGGTGACACATACCGCAGGTGTGTTGATTGATCCAGGGACTGCCTGGAGCAGGGTAAAAATCTTTAGGGCCTTGATGTTGTAAAAAGTATTCGACACTTCCCTGGTGGGCTCTTACCTGATCGTTGGTACGAGGATTTCCCCCGTGACATACGATACAGTCGTTTCCTGGGTAGCCTGCCTCTTCTGCTTTATTGAAGATCGCTTCCATCATTTTAGATTCATGATCACGAATATGCTCAATGCCATTATGGCAACGGATACAGCCGTTATAAGCTGCGGCATAAAGTTGTGAAAGAAACAGACCCCAAAGAAACAGTTTTTTCATTATCTCTGAACTACCCTTTGGCTTTACTCACACCATCCAGTACACCATTGATAAATTTCGGTGACTGATCAGAGCAGAGTTTTTTGGCCAGCTCAATCGCCTCATTGATAATGACAGCTGAGTCCAGGTCAGAAGTCAGTACCTCATAAGTACCCAAACGTAAAATGGCACGTTCAATATTACCCAGATCATCAAAACTCCACTCTTTGAGATTTTCTACGATCTGCTTATCGATATTTTCCATATCGCTTAAGGTACCTTGAAAAAGGCTTAGAGCAAATTCACGCTGCTTGTTACGGATCTTTTTATCTTCTAAGATCTCATCGGCATGTTCTGCAATCTTCTCATTACCGATATCATAAGCATAAAGCAGTGATACGACTGCTTCACGGGCTTGGTGACGTGTTGCCATTAAGCGTCCATCTTTGCATACAGATCCAACATCTCGATAATCGTTGTCATCGCCTCGGCACCTTTGTTGCCCACTTTAGAACCCGCTCTTTCGATCGCTTGTTCTATTGTATCAGTCGTTAGTACTCCGTTAGAGACAGGTACGCCAGCTTCCATCGTTGCACTGGCTATTCCCTTGGTCGATTCCGCAGAGATATAATCAAAGTGCGGTGTCGCACCACGGATCACTGCACCCACACAACAAACAGCATCATATTTGCCGCTTTTCAGTGCTTTTTTAAGTGCAAACGGGATCTCAAATGCTCCCGGGACTAAGATCAGATCCAGGTTTTTATCATTACCACCGTGACGTAAAAATGCATCTTTAGCACCTTCAACAAGACGGTCTGTAATAATGTGATTAAAACGTCCATTGATGATAGCGATCTTTTCTGTACCTTTTAAAGACAAATGTCCTTCAATAATGTTCATAATCTATTCCTTTTTATTTGAGCTTATTATAGTATCTTTTACTTAATAGTAGCCCCTCAGCTTAAGCTCTTTGAACCGTAAACTGAGAAATTTGATCCAACACCGGTAAAAGAGCCTTAAGCTTATCGAGTTGGAGCATATTAGGGCCGTCACTTAAAGCAACTGATGGATCAAAGTGGGTCTCAAAGAAGAAACCATCAACTCCAGTCGCTGCAGCAGCTCTGGCAAGATAAGGGATCATCGTGCTGTCGCCTCCGGTGCTTCCCTGACCCGAACCCGGCATTTGAACCGAATGTGTCGCATCAAAAAGTACCGGTGCAAATTCACGCATGATCGGTAAACCTCGCATATCGACCACCATGTTGCCGTAGCCGAAACTGGAACCGCGTTCTGTCAACCAGACATTATGTTTTTGGGCATTGGCATAACTCACCTCATCACAACCACGTGTTTTTAAAGCTTTGTTAACAGAGTATTGCATATCTTTCGGGTTGACAAACTGTCCTTTTTTGATATTAACAATAGCCTTGGTCTTTGCCGCTTCCACAATCATATCGGTCTGACGACATAAAAAGGCAGGTACTTGTAAGATATCCACGACCTCAGCAGCCGGTGCTGCCTGATCAGGCGTGTGAAAATCGGTAATGATCTTATAACCAAACTGATCTTTAACCTCTTGCAAAACTTTAAGACCCTCTTGTAAACCTGGACCTCTAAAGCTCTCTAAGCTGGTTCGGTTAGCTTTATCAAAACTCGCTTTAAAGAAAAAATCTATATTGTTATCTGCATGAAAGGTGTTGAGTTCTTCCGAAATTCTAATGATATTGTCACGACTCTCAATGACACAAGGTCCAGCTAAAAGTATCACAAATGGCTCCTTAATAATTGTTCTTGCATTATAACAAAATTAACTTTATCAAGAGGTCAGTATCATTTTTGTTTGGGTTAAGCCAGATAGATATATAATATTTTATAATATATAAGGAGGAAGTGTGTCTATTTTAAGTGCCGAAGATAAAGCTGCATTTTTTGAAGCCATGTTTGACAATGAAAGTATCGGTATCCTTATAACCGATAAAGAACTTACGATTCTTTATGTCAATAATGCTTTAATTGGTTTATCAGGCCACGCTAAACAGCAGCTTATCGGG
>JBFHUP010000298.1:0-2644 GCA_041589975.1 Sulfurimonadaceae bacterium
ACTCAATCATGGTCTGTTTACCTTTGATGATGATGCCAAAATATCGTATGAAAAGATGATTGATCTCGTGACTAAGGCTGAAGATTATATCGCTGAGCACACCACACTACCTACTTCAGATGAAGCGATCGAAGTGGATGAAGCGATGATGGAGACGCTTCAAAAAGAGGTAAGCAAGCTGCGTGGATGCGAGGTCACTATGACGATCATCGATTCGCCTGTAGCCACTGCCTTCTCAAACTTAGATGATGCAACAGAGTACTTCAAAAATGGAGAACTGACACCAGAACATGTGATCCGTATCAAACCTTTTCCTGCTTTTATCGATAAAGATGCCAAGGCAGAATTAGATGCTTTTGTCACAGCCTATAAAGCCTATTTTGACAAACATGCCAATGCATCACACATCTGTCTGGACTTGGCTCCACGTTTTGCCATTGTCAAAGGTCTTGGGGCTGTCTGTTTTGGGAAAGATGAAAAAGAGGCTAATGTCATAGCCGACGTGGTTGAGCACAACTTGCAAGCAATGCTGATTGCTCAACAACTGGGTGGTTGGAAAAGTCTGGAATCCAAAGATGTTTTTAATATGGAATATTGGGAACTAGAACAAGCGAAGTTAAAAAAGTAATCAGAAAGATGGGTCCTAGCATTACATTTGAATTCATCAAAGAAGAAGATATCTATTCGATAATTCCTTTTTTGCAACTTTTAGACCCAAAGATACCAGCCAAGACACTACAATCACGTCTCGATGCGATGATCAAACAAGACTATCGCTGCATAGGGATATATGAGACTCAAAAACTTATCGGTATTTGCGGCATTTGGACTCTGACAAAATATTATATAGGTAAACATCTAGAAATCGATAATATCATCATCCTTCCAGAGTATCACAGTCAAGGCATCGGCTCAGATCTGATGCTGTGGATTGATGATTATGCAAAAGAAAATGATTGTCTGGCCACTGAACTTAACTGCTACATCCATAATGAAAAAGCTCATAAGTTCTGGGCTCAAAAAGGGTATAACAAGATCGCTCTACACTTTCAAAAGAAGTACTAATCTACCATTGATCTCTTTGTGATACACCTACGCCATCATGTGTCAGTTTCTCACTGTTCATACTATCTTTTTTCGTCTGGATCACAATAAAGCGTAGTTCTATATCGGATGAAGTATTACAGACATTACGAACCGCTTCGGGTTGGATGTTGATGACACTCCCCTCTTTAACAGGTATCTTTTTACCATCGATCTCACACTCACCAGAACCACTTAAAAAGATATAGATCTCTTCATAATGGGTATGTTTGTGGTCAAAAGGGATAAATTGTCCGGGGCGAAAGGCATTAAAGGAGATCTCACTGCCCGTAAGAGTGATATCGTCATTAAGAAACATCTTTCCAAAGATCGTCTTTTTAGAATCAGGGAGGGTAAAACTATGGTTGATGATATTATCGAACTTTCCGATATTCACCAGCTCATAGTTATCTGACATGGTCTCTTATTATCCTAAGACTTCTAACTCATCAGTATATTTATCTAAACAGTATGGCTCATAAGAAGATTTATACACTTTATAGTGAGCTGATGCTTTATGACCATCTAAAGCCGCCTCATCTCTCCACGTCTCTACTGCCATAAATTTCTCCGGCTTGTTTTCGTACTGGAAAATATCATAAAAGATACAACCATCTTCAGCTTTTGATGGTTCAACCATCGCAGTTAAAAGTTCTTTCATCTTTTCGATACCGTCTGGCTTAGCAATAAATGTCACACGTTTAGTTATCATACTCATTTTAAATTCCTTCGTCATTTTTTATACGGCAAAGGAGCAAAGCCCCTTTACCTACGTTAACACTGGGTTCTCTTCAGCAGAGGGCTCACGGGCAGAAACCGCCCTTAGACGGTCATACATAACCCTGTTTCTGAAACACTCTGCCTATTTAAAGTTGTAGATAATAGGATTCTTGCCTACAACCCCGGTGCTTTCCACATACTCGTCGTGATATTATCATCAACGAGTTTAAGTTGGGCTTTATAGGCCTCTTCCCATTTACCTGCAATATCTTGATATTTTTGATAGTTTTCTTGATTTGGCTGATAGGATTTATCCCAGTCAACCAGTTCAGAAGCTACTGAAGCGATAGAGTCATATTCATTGACACCTACACCACAGGCAAAAGCCCCACCTAAAGCGGTAGCTTCTGTTACAGCAGGGATCTTGATCTCTTTACCAGTCACATCTGCCAAGATCTGACTCCACAGCGGCCCTTTACTGGCACCCCCGGCAAAAGTGATGGTATCTGTCTGCACACCTGTGAATTTGAAAATTTGTTCAAGATTCAGCATCGAGACAATAGCCGCATTTTCTTCTAAAGATCGAAACATGGAAGCAATATTAGCGACATTAGGATCAATAGAAAGATTCAGAAACGATGGAGCGGCATGGTACCATTTGCCATACTTCATCGTATCAGAATAGATAGGCATGATACCGTGAGATCCGACAGGTACTTCTTTAGCTATACGTTCTAAATAGGCATAGGGGTCGATCCCCTCAATAGCAGCTTGCTCCTTTTCATATCGAGCCAGCCCATCGCGAAACCATCGCATAATCAGACCTGAAAAAAAGGTGATC
>JBFHUP010000299.1:0-2639 GCA_041589975.1 Sulfurimonadaceae bacterium
GCTCATTCCTGATGAACTGGGTATCACACTCAATGGTAAAGAAAAAAATGGTGACTTTATCAATGGGGCGTTTCAAAAAGAGCCCAAAATCAAAGAACTTATCGAGTCAGATCCTGCAGCCAAACGTGTTTGGGAATTTTCTCTCGCCCTGGAAGGGCTTAAACGTAATGCCGGGATGCATGCAGCAGGCGTGGTTATATCCAATGAAGAACTCTGGCATAAAACACCAATTTATAAACCATCAGGCGAGGATACTTTTGTCAGCCAATATTCACTTAACTTTTTGGAAGATGTTGATCTGATTAAATTTGACTTCTTGGGTTTAAAGACTCTGGATGTTATTGACAATGCGATCAAGCTAGTCAAACGCCGTTATGACAGAGATATCAATTGGCATGAGATTGACGAAAATGACCCTAAGGTCTATAATGTTATTCAAACAGGTGAGACGATCGGGATGTTCCAGATCGAATCTAGCGGTATGCAAGACCTAAACAAACGTCTGAAGCCTTCGAATTTCGAAGACCTGATCGCGGTCTTGGCACTGTATCGACCAGGGCCTATGGAGTCAGGGATGCTTGATGACTTTATTGAGCGTAAACATGGTCGTCAAGAGATTGTTTATGTCTTTGATGCCTTAGAAGAGATCTTGCGTCCGACCTATGGGGTCATTGTTTATCAAGAGCAAGTTATGCAGATCGTTCAGACGATTGGTGGCTTTAGTCTGGGTGGTGCGGATATCGTACGTCGTGCCATGGGTAAGAAAAAAGTCGATGAGATGCTTAAATATAATAAGTTATTCTCTGAAGGTGCCCAGAAACAAGGGCTTGATTACCAGACAGCTTCAGAACTCTTTGACCTGATTGAAAAGTTTGCGGGTTATGGTTTTAATAAATCTCACTCAGCTGCTTATGCGATGGTAACCTTTCAAACGGCATGGTTAAAGACCTACTATCCACAAGAGTTTATGGCGGCCCTTTTAACTTCTGAAAAAGATAATACTGACAAGATCGTTAAATATATTGATGAGTCCAAACGCATGGGTATTGAGCTGCTTCCACCGGATGTCAATCTCTCTATGCTTGAGTTCTCAGCTACGAAAAAAGATGGTAAAGATGTCATCTTATTTGGTATGGGTGCCATTAAAGGTATGGGTGACTCAGCAACCAAGTCGATTTTGGAAACGCGTAAGGAGGGTCCGTTTACCGATATGAATGATTTTATCAACCGTATCGATACCTCAAAAGTCAACAAACGTGTTTTGGAATCCCTCACCAAATCCGGAGGATTTGACCAGTTTAAATTTAGCCGCCATTCTCTTTTGGAGCAGGTCGACATTCTAGTCTCTACAGCAGCAGAAGCATCTCGGGCTAAAAAAATGGCTGTGGGATCACTGTTTGGTGATGACAGTGAGATGACAACGGTCAAACTTGATCTGGTTGAGATGACAGAGTATGATCTTAAGCAGATACTTGCCTTAGAAAAAGAGACCTTGGGTATCTATGTATCGGGACACCCACTAGATGAGTATAAAGATCAACTCAATAAACTGAACTACACGCTCTCTTCAGCTATTGAAGAGATGGGTGACGGTTCCACCATCATTATCATCGGAAAAGTTGAAGAGATTCAAGAGAAGATCTCTAAAAAAGGTAACAAGTTCGGGATCGTCAACCTGATGGACTATCATGGGAATATCGAGTTTATGCTCTTTTCTGATATGCTAGAAGAGCTTCAAGGGTACAACCTTGATGAACCGCTTGCCTTTAAAGTCAAGATCCAAAAAGATGATCAGTTTACCCGTATATCAGCCCGAAAGATCTTGACACTCAAAGAGGTCAATAAGCAAAAAACCAAAGAGGTTGCCTATGTGCCACCGCCGCAACCGGAACAGCCACTAAATGTCTTTTTGGACCTGTCTAAATCAGAAGAACTGCTTATGGAGTTTTACCGTCTGGCCAAAGCCCATCCAGGTCAAAGAAAGCTGCATATTACGCTGACATCAAAACTGCAAAATGTTGTCATCGACTCGAATATCTCTGTCAATTCAGAGATCATTACCAAAATCGAAGCTTTGGGGCTTAAAATAGCCTAGCTGTTGCTTATGGCCTGTGCAGCACAAAAAGCAGAGGCCCAGGCAAAATGAAAGTTATAGCCCCCTCTGTCTCCCACGACATCTAAAACCTCTCCAACGATATAAAGGCCTTCTTGTTTTAATGATTCCATCGTTTTGGGATTGACTTCACTTGTCACAACACCGCCACCTGTGGCTTCTGCATATTTAAACCCATGCGTACCGTTGACACGGAACTTCCAGTTAATCAATTGATTGACAACACGTTTAATAATTTTTGCATCACAATCACTCGCTTTAATATCTGCTGACAATTTGAGCGTTTTTAAAACTTCCGAGACAATTTTTGTATGAATCAATCCCGAAAGTAAAGTCTGTAAGGAGGCTTTTGGTAATTGTTTACACAAAGTATGTATCTGAGAATCAAGTTTTTGACGTTCAAACTCTGGAAGCAAATTAACAACAATCTCCACCTCGCTGCCCAAAGTCAGAGCCATGGATGCTTTTTGTGACAGATCAAGTATGGCCAGTCCTGAAATACCGTAATTGGTAAAAAGTACATCCC
>JBFHUP010000300.1:0-2638 GCA_041589975.1 Sulfurimonadaceae bacterium
CATGATGGTCATCGTCATCATGACCTTTTTGATCGCACTGCTGAGCCACTTAGGTATCAATGATATCGGAACACCCCAAATGATGGTAAACTATCTTCACTCTCTTGCCACTTTAATGCTTATCTTCTTTTTACGCTTCTCTAAAGAGCTCTTTGAGAGTATCGTCGTTGCTTTTATTGCCACATCTTTTCTCAATATCACCTCTGCACTTATCTTTGTCACCCATGATGAGTTTAGAATTGTCTGGTTTTTCATCGTGATTTATGTAGCGTATATGCTCAGCGGTATTCAGCTGGGTATGCTTTTTACTGTTGCCTCAATATCCGTCATCATCGTCGCCAATATCATTTTTGAACTCATGCTCTCTTCGTTTGCCATTTATACATCAATCTATGGTATCATCGTCGGCAGTCTTTTGATGCGGGCCCACGCTAAAAAGATCGAAGAGTTTGAAAACAGTATTTTAAAACAGAATGAGCAACTTAAAAAACTCTCATCCGTGGATCAGCTTACCGGGATTATGAATGAGCGGGTCTTTTACGAAGTGGGGCTCAATTTTTTTGAAAACGGCAAACGTCATAACAGTGAGATTATCGTACTGACACTGGATATTGACAACCTCAAAAACATTAACAGCGATTATGGTCATCAGGTGGGAGATCTTCTGATCATCCGCTTTACTGAAGTGGTCAACACCCTACTTCGTAAGAGTGACGTTTTTGCCCGTATCCAGGATCATAAGTTTGTTATCTTGATCTATAAAACCGATCTTGACGGTGCTATGCAGCTTGCGGAAAAAATACGTAAAAAAGTCAAAGGCATTATGCTAGCACACGAGAGCGACTTTATACAAATCACTGTCTCCATCGGTATCGCACAAGTTAATTACAAAGATGAATCCATACAAAGCTGTATCACTGCATCCAACGATGCTTTGATACAGGCAAAACAAGAAGGAAAAGATCGTATATGCGTCCATTAATATCTCTGCTATTAACACTGTTTCTGGCAAACATTGCAACAGCTTCTATCAAAGACCTTAAAAGTTATGAGGCACACTTTACCCAAACCATTATCGATCAAGATGATGTTAAAGTCGTTTACAAAGGTGTTTTTAAAGCCCTAAAACCGCTTAAAGCAGTATGGCACTATGATCAACCTGTCAAAAAGAGTGTTTATATCAACAGCCGCCAGATCGTAGTTGTCGAACCGGAACTTGAACAAGCGATCTATAAAGAGTCACAAAAAGCTTTTACCCTTTTTAACATTTTAGAAGATGCCACTATGGTCGATGAGACAACCTACGAAAAAAAGATAGATGATCGTATCTATAGACTTAAGGTCAATAAGCATACTATTATCAGTCTGACCTATAAAGATAATTTTGATAACAAAGTCTCTATCGTTTTTGACAACCAAAAACCTGATGCCATTATTCATGCCAAAGCCTTTCATCCTATTATTTCAGAAGATTACGACATTATTCAAGAGTAGTTGAGACTTCTGTTTGAGTTTTAAAACAGACCCTTTAGAATAATCAAACTCCTGCCGATAGTACTACATACTAAAATGCACAGGAATGATGATGCTAAAAAGAAACATTGGAACCTTTAAAGGTTATATCGACGAGCATGGCGACAAGCAGGTCACCTTTAACAACGAACTGCTTGATCCCCAACTGGAACTTTTTAACCACTCCCGTGTTGGTTTGGACTGGGGCTATATGGGGTCTGGAAGTATCCAGCTAAGTTTTGCCATGCTTTACCGAGTCGCAGGTGAAGAGGATGCCAAAACCTTTAGAACACAATTTTCTAAAGAGATTGTTATCAACTTTGATGATAGCTGGGAGATGACTTCCAAAGCCGTTAAAAAGTGGCTGGCAGCAGCCAAAGGTGAACTCGTAGCACATGATGAGCATCTTTATACCAATGCCCCGATGAACGCCTCGTTCAATGTGGTTAAACAGGCCTGTAGAGAGTTGGGCATTACCCAAAAAAGGTTGGCTGAAATCTTAGAAGTACCGGAAGGGACAGTGAGCTCTTGGGCTGTCAGAAACGAACTGCCGCGTCTGGCAAAAAAAGCGATAGAGTTTTATATCGATAAACAAAACAATGAAAAAATTGTCAAGCAATTCAGAGAGTTAATCGCTTTAGTATCCTAAATCACTTAGGATTAAGCAGTGCGATCAACATATGACAAGTTGGCATCAGGTTTCCCAATAAGGTAACCCTGAGCATAATCTACACCCATTTGCTGTAAATTACTCAGCGTGCTCTCCTTCTCTACAAACTCGGCAACGGTCTTCGCACCGATCTTTTTCGCAAAATCTACAATACTGTTGATAATAATATGATTGTTTTCATTATCTTCCAGATCACGAATGAAACTTCCATCGATTTTAATAATCTCTGCTTCAAGGTCCAAAACACGCGAGAAATTAGATTTTTCAATACCGAAGTCATCGATAGAAAATTTAAAACCTAACTCTCTTAAAGCTTTAATCTGATCTAAAAAATCTTCACTGCAGTTAAGACTGGTCTCTTCTAAAATCTCTATATAGACTCGCTTGGCATCTACACCATAGGTCTCACACTTATAGGCAAGAAAATCCTTCAAATACCCCTCTGCAAAATCCTGA
>JBFHUP010000301.1:0-2615 GCA_041589975.1 Sulfurimonadaceae bacterium
CTTAGAGGGTGAAGCTTCGTAATAACTGCAACAGATTTACCTGCTTTTTGAAGTTCTCTTGCTGCAGCGTTACCAGCCAGTCCTGAACCGACAATCACTGCATCATAAGTCTTAATCGAGATGCTCATATGCATAATCCTTAGAAATAGTATTTGATTAGCTCTTAAAAAAGAGCTGATTTTATGAAGCGATTATACTGATATAAGTTTAGAGTTAGCCTAAATGAATCTATGTTCAGACAAAAAGAGGGTAAAAAAAGGATTAAAGGGTGGTAGAATGGTTACAGTTTTGGTGTAAGCAAGAAGATTTGAGTGTTACATTTTTACATTCTACTGTTGTAGTCGTTACTAAAGCCTTGCGGTTTGGCAATACTGTTTTTACCTTGAACTTTGGCACGTTTGACCAGTGAATTTGCCGTAGTGATGGCACTTTCTATTTTTTCGTGTTTGTCTTTGAGGGCAAAGCCACCGCTTACCGTCACTGAAATCTTTTCAGAACCTGCTTTGAATTTGGTCTTTTCAATAGCAGAACGAATGCGGTCAACAAACTCAAAAGCACTGCTTTGTGTTTCTCTGGGGGTAATGAGAATAAATTGATCTTCAGCTGTTCGGCCCACGATGTCTGAACTCTTTTTTTCCAGATTGAGCATGAAAGCAATCTTTTTTATAACGGTATCGGTAAAGGTTTTACCGTATTGTGAGGCTAGCTCTTTAAATGCATCAATATCAAGGATGGTCACAAACACATACCCCTTGCCTGTGGATCCACGCTGTGCATATTCGCTTAAGATCCCTTTTTCGTTGAGCAGTTCTGTGAGTGGATCCAGAAGGTTTTTACTGGCTCCACTTGACATCGGACGACGTTCCATGCGTCGCTTGATGGCTGTAAATTCAGTCGTTTTAAATGTTTTGTTGCGATCCTCTTCATCCACATCCAAAATAAGCTTCAGATCTTTTTTAATGATAGAGAGTTTATAGCTGTACCACAAAAACATAAATAGCAGATCGATGAGTGCTGCCACTTCAAGATAAAGGGCGAAGCTGTTTTTTCTTTTAATGTTCTCTCTGATGACGTTTTTGTAGTTAGTAATATCGTGACTTAGCTCTGTCTGGTTTTGATAAACCATGTTTAGAACTGTTTTGGAAGCAGTGGCATAGTAGTTGGATGTATTGATATGAAGTCTGTTCATTGTTGCCTGAAGCTTTGTCAGGGCATTAAATTCATTGCGATCTTTAAAAAGTGTTGCGGCAACAAAATCTTTGTTGAGTAGATTTTGTATCTCTTGCAGGTTGACCTTCATATAGTGCTGGTGTTCTGTAAGCAGCTGCTTGCTTATTTCGCCTAATGCTGAGTCAAATTTCACTGTCTCTGCAGACTGTTGATTCATGGTGTCAGCCATTGTGATTTTTTTGTAGTCGAAATCGATGTTGAAGCTAAAAAGTGCAATAAAAAGAAGCAAAACAGCAGCAAAAAAAATAGAGAGCTTAAGATTTCGAAAGGTAGCTAAAACAGACATGTCAACTCCATGGGGTGTTATTATGATATTTGGCCCCATTGTAATGAAAATCTCTTACGATTTAGCTTAAGGGTGTTTAATTTAAAATGGCATCTATATACGCTATAATCGCTGCATAAAAGAAGTCGCCTTGCGGTAATATAGGGATGCGTCGGCATGAATAGAGAGTCGTTTGTTATTAAGGCTTTTGGTGATAAAAGCAGCTTTATCGGTGATGATGCAGCCGTTGTTGGCAATCTGCTTTACAGTCAAGATGCTTTTTTTGAAAATGTTCACTTTAAAGCATCATGGATGAGCTATTATCAGATTGCCTATAAGGCGATGATGATTAATCTATCCGATGCTATAGCTATGAATGCTCAACCCAAATATGCGTTGCTGACGTTGGCGATTCCCAAGAGTATGGCCAAGGATGACCTAAATGATTTGATGCAGGGACTTCATGATGGAGCATCCTTGTATGGATGTGAAATTATTGGCGGGGACACTATTGCCAACAGCAAGCTTGATATTTCCATCACCATTGTTTCTGAAAGCGACAATATCTTGCAGCGACATACTGTAAGAGAGGGTGACATTTTGGCATTTACGGGTACTTTGGGACGATCTAAGCGTGAGTTGCAACGTCTGTTTCGGGGTGGAAGATTAAGCTCTAAGTCACGCTTCGTAAGGCCTGTGTTGCGTCAAAAGATGGTATCAAAAAGCTACAGACACCTTCACTCAGGCATGGATATTTCAGATGGACTTTATGAGGATAGTCGTAAACTTACGGCAATGATTGACCGAAGTTTTAAACCATGCCGAAAACTGTCGAGATCTTTGACCTGCAGCGGTGAAGAGTATGAGATGCTTCTAAGCTTCTCGCCGCGTAAGATCAAGACGCTTAAGCGTATAGCTGCTCAAACGCGTACGCCGCTGACGCTTTTTGCCAAAGTTGGCAGGGCTTCTAAAAAAGCTTTATGTAAATCGAACCATTTTTAAAGGAATTTATTGCATTATCATTTAACCCATGCACCAATATCGTTTTATTTTAAACACTCGCCGCGAGACTTTGTCGTTGATGAATTGCCGCTTTATGAGTTTTCAGGCGAAGGGGAAC
>JBFHUP010000302.1:0-2612 GCA_041589975.1 Sulfurimonadaceae bacterium
ACGATTAATCTTATCGATCATGGCGGCAAGGGTTGTTGATTTACCTGAACCAGTAATACCTGTTACGAGAATCAGTCCACGTTCTTGTTCACACAGTTCATGAATAACGGGTGGAAGATTAAGATCATCGATACCCAAGATCTTGACAGGGATCACACGAAAGACGGCAGAGACACCATTCATTTGAAAAAAGATATTGACACGAAAACGAGTATTTTCATCATAAGGGTAGACGAAGTCCAGCTCTTTTTGCTCCACAAACTCAGCGAAACGTCCGCGTAAGATCTCCTTGGCAAATTCTAAAGCCTCAGATTTAGGCAAGATGCTCCCACCCATAACCGTAATCTCACCATTGACCCGGGCCCTTACTTGGGCATTGGCTTTTAAGTGCAGATCCGAACCACCGGCATCAAGCATACGTTTTAGATACGCCCGAACAACTTTCTCTACTCTTCCAAATTCATAAGCCTCTTCAGCCATGATTACCCCTTTAGACTTTCCATAATCTCATCAAAGGCCTCTTCAAAAGCTTTAAGCCCCTCTGCTTTAAGCTCTAAGAGCACTTCATGAAACTCTATATCATGCTCTACTAAAGCTTGGAAAAGTGTATCGATCTCATCTTGATCCAAAGGAAGCACAACCTCTTTACTACCCTCTTTGACAAAGCTCTCGATTGTCTCTAAAGGCGTAGTATTAACCGAGTTTGGAGCGATCAGACCGCTTACATAGTAGGCAGGATGAAGCGTATCACCCTTAACACCCGTACTTGCAAAAAGGGTACGGTTGTTAGGGACATCCATCTTTTCGATGTGATTGTAGATCATGGCAGCATTGACAATACCAGCTTTAGCTTGAAGTTCTTCAGGCAGTTTATCATCAAGCTTTCGATCGACTCTGGAGACAAACACAGAGATGACCGTATGAGGATTTTTATCTGTTTTGGCTTGACCTCTGCCAAAGGCTGTTGCACATGATAGGGCTTCGGTAAGTGAAAAGATTAGGGTTGCATTGACAGATATGCCCTCAGCAACCAATGCTTCCATCGCTTCGTATCCGGCTTCGGTTGCTGGCACTTTGATCATGACATTGGGACGATCGATCATCGCATACAATCTTTTACCCTCATCAATCGTAGCTTTAGCATCATTGGCAAGCATTGGGTCCACTTCGATACTGACAAAACCATCATCATTGGCATCATACAAAGGTCGCAGGACATCCGCTGCAGCTTGGATATCTTTGACGGCTAGTGTCTCATAGATCTCTTTAGCACGCATGCTTCCTTTGAGTTTGGCGATATCCTCTTTATAAGCAGGTGCGTTTAAAAAAGCATTTTTAAAAATAGCAGGATTACTGGTAGCTCCATTGATGGTCTTATTGGCGACCAGCTCTTTCATGGTTGTCTGAATAAAGTCTCGCTCGATAAAATCGACCCACAATGCGAACTTCTCTTTTTCCAAAAACATCTACGATCCTTACTGCATAAAATTTGTATCATTATAGTAAGCAGTGCCTAAAACTATGCTTTTTTACACACTTCATCATAATTTAATCTAATTTAACATTTCTTTAATATTCCAAAAGCTAACATTGTTTTTGATAGTGTCTTTACTTATAAAGGATTATTATGGATAACTCACTTTTTCTTGCATCCTTTGTTATACTCACTATCGGCATTGCACTACCTGTATTGCTGCATTTTACACGACATCTGGGCCCAAAACCTCAAAGCAATGAAGCCAAAGACCAGACTTATGAAAGTGGAGTACCTATCAGTACCGGAGACAGCTTTGAACGTTTTAGTGTCAAATACTATCTGGTGGCTATTATCTTTATCCTTTTTGATGTCGAAGTGGTCTTTATGCTACCATGGGCTATTAATCTTAGAGACCTGGGTTTTTTTGGGATGATGGAGATGTTTACCTTTATGACATTGCTTATCGCCGGACTTGTCTATGTCTATAAAAAAGGAGCCCTAAAATGGCATTAGAATCTCCTAAAAATCCCAAACACCTCATCAATGACCCGATGCTCGATGACAGCGTGGTCTTAACCCGTCTGGATGAAGCGGTCAACTGGGGACGTGAATCGTCACTCTGGCCTATGATCTTTGGAACAGCCTGTTGTGCCATCGAGTTTATGGCAACGGCAGCCAGCAAATATGACCTGTCTCGTTTTGGAGCTGAGGCGGTACGTTTCTCTCCGCGTCAGGCAGACCTGATGATCGTAGCAGGAACGATCTCTAATAAACAAGCTCCGATACTTAAACAGATATGGGATCAGATGACGGAACCCAAATGGTGTATCTCCATGGGAGCCTGTGCCAGCAGCGGCGGTTTTTATGATAACTACACCACGCTGCAAGGTATCGATGAGATTATCCCTGTGGATGTTTATGTCGCAGGGTGTCCGCCACGGCCTGAAGCAGTTCTGGATGCCATCATGTATATCCAAGATACACTGAAATGTAAAACTGATATCAATGGGCTTAAAACCTGTACCATAGGTGATAAACGATGAGTGGTGGTGCCGTGTGAATTCAAAACTTTACAATATATCCAAAGGGAAAAACTCCACACTTAGCCATGTCAAACCGGAACACTTTTTGGAGA
>JBFHUP010000303.1:0-2612 GCA_041589975.1 Sulfurimonadaceae bacterium
ATGTATGGTGCCAATGTCGATGAAGAAGGACTTTTAGAAGACAACGAGCATGTCAAAGCTCTAAAAGAACATGCCCAAGAGGTCAATGCCGAAGTGATCAAACTTTGTGCTAAAATTGAAGAGGAGCTTGTGGGTCTGGATGATGAAGAGCGTGCCGAGTTTTTAGCCGACCTGGGTATCGAAGAGTCAGGCTTGGATCAGATCATCCATAAAGGGTTTGACAAACTGGGTCTGATGAGCTACTTTACCGCAGGTGTTAAAGAAGTACGTGCATGGACCATTCGTAAAAACACGACCGCTCCTAAAGCAGCTGCAGTCATTCATAATGACTTTGAAAAAGGTTTTATCCGTGCCGAAGTGATCTCCTATGCTGATTACATCGAATACGGCGGAGACAACCCTTGTAAAGATGCAGGGAAAATGCGACTTGAAGGTAAAGAGTACATCGTTCAAGACGGCGATGTCATGCACTTTCGATTTAACGTTTAAAAGGAACATTAGGCATGGAAGAGAAACTGCTTCAACTTCGCCATATGGTTGTTACGGCACTGTTTGTCAACTATAAGTTAAGCGAAGACCCTATCATGCGTTCTACCTTAGATGAACTTCTAAAACCCCTTGTAATCACTGAACTGAAAAGCTTTATGCTGCTTTTAACCAAAACACCCCGAAAGTTTCGTTCGGTCTTAGAGCTTGTCTCTGATGTTGTAGAGGAGATTGTCAAAAACCGTTTTGACAAGAGTGAACAGCATTCAGTTGTTACTTCCATGCAAAACAAGTTTGATGCCCTCATCACTTTTGCTCAAAAGCAAATCTCTCAAAGCAGCTTTGATAATGAGATCGACTTTCTCAGCTCTTTGGATGTGACCAAACTCAAAGAGAAAGAGGATCTGCTTTTTAATCATCAAGAACTCTATATCATTGACAAAGCAGGCTTTAAACCTTTGTTGCTTCTACATGGTGATGATCCTTTCTTATTTGAAAAACGCATTATTGAGCTTTTAAGCCAATACCAACTAGAAAGTTTTGCTCAAAACAATCTTATCAGCCAAAAAACGCAAAAAAGAACTTTAGAAGATGTTAATCGCCCTGAGATTGTTGAAGCGTTAGCCCATGACAAACGCATCTAATATCCCTCTGCCCGCTATCATCTTAGAAGATAGCAGTTTAACCCTTTTAGAACGCTCCATTTTGCCGCTAGTAGCGATGTACTCTTTACAGTATGGAGAAGTTCTTCCCGGTATTGAAGCATCCAAACTTGCAGAACAGCTTCGTATTGACACAAAAGAGGTTTTAGTTGCACTGGAAGCCCTGAAATTTAAATCCTTTGTAGCTGAAAACATCATGATGCATCAGCAAAAAAGATTACATTTTTGGCAAGTAGGACACAACTACATCGCAGCTCTTAATGGTAGCTACAAACCCCAAAAAGCCGCTTCCCATTCAATTTTAGATCTTGATCTGCAAGCGATAACCGATCTTGAGAGCGAAGCTCTCATCAAACTGCACACCTTGGGTTTAAGTAAAGAGATCTGGGATGATTGGTATGCCGAGGCTAAAGCGGATGATCTTCAAAGCCAAAACTTTATGCACAACTTTATGGAACGCGTCAATAAAGAACTCAAAAACAAAAGACCTTCTCAGACACAGGCTTTAACGATCCATGACTCAACACGTCCAAACAAGGATCAGTTTGAATTGGCCCAATTTTTTCATAAACGTTGGAAAGAGCACTACCCTCAGCATCAAGAGCCTCACAACATGATGCTTGAAGCTGTCAACCTTAAAACATTGGAAGAGATCAAAGGGATCAGCCTACATGATATCCATCTTGCTATGGAGTGGCTCTTTAGCGATCATGGTAAATGGTACCGTCCCAATGTCAAAAATTGCATTATTTTTCGAAAAAAGTTTGATTATATCCAAAGACAGACCCAATCGACCAGTAGTCAAAAGAGTCCTACTCTTCCAGTAGGCAGCAACATCTTTGACATGATTGATGACGAGTACTAAAATCTCTGGGATGAGATTTTATGCAAAAGAGCCCTTAACTGCTTAGGGTTCACTGTAATGCCATGCACCTTGGTCGAAAAATGCAAATGAGGGCCCGTAATCCTACCGGTTGCACCAGAAAGAGCAATCACATCACCCATTTTAACATCATCACCCACTTTAACCTTACTCTCACTTAAATGAGCATAGACAGAATAGATCCCGTGGCCATGATCTAATCCAATCATCAAGCCTCCATAAAACCTATCAGAAAGCATAGCAACCCTACCCCAGCCAAAAGCTTTTACCTCTGTTCCTGTTGAAGCTCTGTAATCAATGCCGCTGTGATAGCTTTTTCGTTTGCCGTTAAAAAGTCTTTCATTGCCAAAATCTGATGTCACGACAGAGTTTAAAGGTATTTGCAATCCCTGCCACGCCCTGTAGGTCTGAGTTATCTCTGCATAGATCTTTTTAGCTTCGTAATATTCACGGGTTGCACGCTCTTGATCTTTAGCTGAAAGCTTGACTTTGGATGGATCAACACGTAAGGCCTCTTTTTTATACCCACCCCACACGATCTCTACAGATCCTACTGAAGTTTTTTTCATATCGCCATTATG
>JBFHUP010000304.1:0-2609 GCA_041589975.1 Sulfurimonadaceae bacterium
ATTGGCACTGGGTAAAGTTTCACAGACACTGCATGTGGTCCAACCGGCCAACAACCCTTATATCGATAACTTTGTCAAAAGAAGCAGAGAAAAATATGGTATCCGTACCATTCCTATGAAAAAAGCAGTCAAGCATTTGGCTATTCAACTTAAAAACAGAAGAGATGTCTCTTTGGTCGTTGACCAGGGTGTTGATAAAAACAGCGGTACAATGGTAACACTTTTTGATCAGCCGACTAGCCATCTCAATACAGCATCCTATCTAGCCAGAAAATTTGATGCTGTTTTACTGCCGGTAGAGATCAAACAAAAAAGTTCTTTAGAGTGCGAACTCTGCTTTCATGAACCAATTGCTTTTACCAAAAGTGACAATGAAGAAACGGATATCCATTACCTTACACAGATGCAGGCAACCGTTTTGGAAAAGATGATTGTAAAAGACCCCTATCCATGGTTTTGGTGTCATAAACGATGGAAAGATACCCACCCTGAAATTTACGCCAAACGCTCTTGATCTTAACACTTTATATAAGGCTTTACAAGTCTACACACTTTTTCTAAATTTTCTAAAGAGACACCTACCCTGGCAATCAGTCGAATAATGGCCTTAGAAACCGTCGGCTGTCTGATAGCTCCCACGATATAACCTTGGTCTAAAAGCTCTTTTTGAATCTCTACTACCTTCCGGTTATCATCAATGACGACAGCTACAATTAAGCCCTCCACTTTAATACCTAAAATCTTTTCAACTAATGCTTGACGTTGTTGAATCTCTTGTTTCAACTGCTGGTATTGAGATTCTAACTTAAGTAAGGCCTGATAGCCTAAAGCGGTATCAAACAGTGAAGGTGCCGTTGCATAGATAATAGGTTTGGCTCGATTGATAAGAAACTCTATGATATGAGAACTTGCCAAGATATAGGCTCCAAAACTGCCATAAGCCTTGCCTAAGGTGCCCATTTTAATGTAGTTATCTCTGACCGGCAAATGATAATAATCCAATATCCCCATCAGATGTTCACCTATAACACCTGAAGAGTGAGCCTCATCAATAATGAGGATGGCATTGTACGCATTGGCAAGTTCAAATATCTCTTTGGCTGCCAGATCACCATCCATAGAGTAGATACCCTCTATGGCAATGATCTTGCGTTTTGCCAAAGAACTTTTTAAAAGCTCTTCTAAATGAGTGACATCATTATGTCTAAAACGCACCACTTCCCCGTCAACCAGTTTGGATGCAAGCTGTCCCGATGCATGATAAAGTTCGTCCATAAAAAGGGTATCCCCTTTACGAACCAAGGCTTCAATCATGGCAATATTGGCAGAAAAACCGCTTCCTACGATAACGCCTGATTCAAAACCGTTCGCTTTACATAAAGCTTGTTCAAACTGAGCGTGCAAGGGGTGATAGCCGTTGACAAGCATGGAAGCTTTTGGGGCATGCTCAAATTGAGCCTCTAACAGCTCAAAAGCTTTCTTTGCCATGTTTTTATCTGAGGCAAAGCCTAAATAATCATTAGACGCCAAATCGACAAGTTGATTGTCAAAGACTTTACGTTCTCTTAATCTTCCCGAACGTTTTAAAGCCTTGAGCTCATTTTCATAATAGTTCAATTGTATAACTCTTTAAAAGATTATCTTATCCCATAGGGTAAAGATATGCAGCATGAACTTTATCCAATTCCCGCATAAGTTCATCTGAGAGCACCAGATCCATAGCCGCCAAAGTTTCATCAAGCTGTCTAGCCGATGTCGCACCAATAATCGTTGAAGCTACAAAATCATGCTGCTTGCTCCAAGCCGTTGCCATGGTCGTTACATTGAGATCAAACTTCTTAGCGATTTCCATATAGGAAGCCGTTGCAGCCAAGGTCTTCTCATTTAAAAAACGGTTGGCTTGAGCTTGATGACGCAAGAGTTTAGACTTTTTATAGAAGGTAAATCTGGCACCTTCAGGTAAAAATTTGCCGTTGTACTTTCCTGTCAATACGCCACCTGCCAAAGGCGAATAAGGCAGAGCTGACACCCCCTCTTTACGCATGGCGACATTCAGACCATCCAGATCCCGACGATTCAGCAGTGAAAAGTTATTTTGTACCGATTCAAAACGGGTAAGCTTTTCATATTGGGCTATGGTATTGGCCTTAGCCAAACCGTAAGCACTATCATTTGATGTACCCAAGTAACGCACCTTACCGCTTTGCACCAATCTATCAAAGGCTTCCATGGACTCCTCTATGGGCACTACCGTATCTGGCCAGTGCATCTGATACAGATCAATATAATCTGTATCAAGTCGTTTGAGGCTTCCCTCCACAGCCCGTTCTATATGAAAGCGATCAATGGCAGTCAATCCATGCCGATTGGGTGGCACAAACCAGCCTGATGCGGCACCCGCTACCTTAGTTGCCAAAATCACACTCTCCCTTGGTTTAGTTTTCAGCCATGCTCCTACAATTTTTTCTGTCTCACCCATGTATTTCGTATCAGGCGGAACCGGATAAAGTTCTGCCGTATCATAAAAGTTCACCCCTGCATCATAGGCTTTATCCATGATTTTAAAAGACTCTTTTTCATCTGCTGCTGCACCAAAAGTCATTGTCCCC
>JBFHUP010000305.1:0-2599 GCA_041589975.1 Sulfurimonadaceae bacterium
GTAGGTGTTGTTTCATTTCTAAATTTTACAATTCCTTGCTTAATGGATGTATCAAAGTTTCCAATACTGGTTTGATAGACAGCTTGGATAGCCCATTTGACACTGTCACCACCCTTATAATCAACATAAGTTGTGTTCATAAAATCCACTATATTATAATTAAAAAAACGAAATTTTTCATGCACATTTAGGCTAAAAACTGATAAACCTGCACTCTTACGACCTGTTACAGTTTCAGTTTGAGCACCCAATGCATGTTCGAGAATATTATAAAAACCGCTGGTCGTACGCTGTTTAAACTTATCAAAATAAGCCAAACCCACTTTATGACCACTAAAATCATAATGAGCATTAATACCGGAAAAGGTGGATGGGATCATACGCACATCTTTGGCAGCATCAAAGGGTGAGTTATAGATCTGACGTCCGACTTTCAGTGATTTGACACCATCATCATAAGCTACAAAAGCCTCTCCGACAATGGTAATACTGTCCCCATTTTGTCCACTGTTTCGATTACCCGCAATGGTTGCATCATTACGTGATAAAACTGAGTCTTCAATCTGTGTGGGATTACTATCCACACCCACCCCGTGTGTTGTCATGATATTAACGCGGCTGAACCATCCCTGATAATGGGCACTCGTAAAACCAAGATGTCCACCGACAGCCAAACTGTTACGGTTAATCAAATGTTGATCATCTCTTTGTTTATAGGTACCTATATTGTACGCTCTAAACAGACCATCAAATTTCATATCCTCAGAACCTTGTAAGCCTACCATCACCAATAAGCTTACCGCTAAAACCTTTTTAAACATCTCTCTCCCTTAGATAGTGTAAAAGTGTCGCAAGAATATCATCATCATCTTTACTGCGAGCTTTCATGCTGACCTTATCTTCATCATAAAATTCTATTTTAATATTTTCATTATAATTACTAATCATCTTTATATCTTTTTCTAATGCTAATAGCTTCACGACAATTAACTCAAAAAACTGTTTACTTGGCGTATCAAGTGGCCCAAAACGATCAATCACTTCCTCTTCGATCTCATACACCTCTTTAGGCGTCTCACAGTGTGAAAGCCTACGGTAAAGTTCAATTCTGAGACGATCTTCAGTCACAATACGATCCGATATAAAAGCAGAGATAGTAAGCTTGAGGTCTACATTGGCTTTATGTTGCGGTTTGTCATTACTGAGTGTCGCAATAGCATCTTCAAGCATGCGTAGATAGAGGGAATACCCTATCTGTTTGATATGTCCGCTTTGAGCATCGCCGATAAGATTTCCACCGCCTCTGATCTCAAGATCTTGATAGGCTAAAGCTTGACCAGAACCTAAATAGGAGTTGGATTCTAAAGCTAAAAGACGCTTGGTTGACTCAGGGGTCAAGGATTCTTTATCTTCAACTAAAAAGTAGCAATACCCTTCCACATCACCACGGCCTACACGGCCACGTAGTTGATGCAGATCGGCAATACCAAAACGATCTGCTCCATCAATGATCATAGAGTTGACATTAGGCATATGAATCCCTGACTCCACAATCGAAGTGGCGATCATCACATCATACTCCCCTTTTTCAAAGGCCATAATCTCTTTTTCTGTCGTTGCTGCAGAGATTTTTGAGTGTAGAGCTACCACTTTAAGACCGGGCATCAACTCTAATAGCTGATTTTTTTTGCCTTCCATATGAGCAATATTATTAAAGATATAAAAAATCTGGCCACCACGACGCTGTTCTCTTTTGATCACCTCTTTGATAAGCTGCTCATCAAAAGCTTTGACAAACGTTCTGACCCCTTTACGCTCCATCGGAGGCGTAAGTAGTTGTGACATTGTCTTGATCTGTGAAAGAGCCATATTGAGACTTCGTGGAATCGGTGTAGCTGACATGGAAAGTAGATGAGCATTTTCATACAACTCTTTGAGTTTCTCTTTTTGTTTGACTCCAAACTTATGCTCTTCATCGATGATGACCAGACCTAAAGATTTTACAGAAACACCAAACAGAGCATGTGTACCCACAACCAGATCCATACTCCCATCTTCAAGTCCTGACAAGATCGATTTTTTCTCTTTGGCTGTTGTAAAACGGTCCAATTTTCCCATCGTGATATCAAAGGCTTTTAGGCGTGCTTGAATGGATTTAAAATGCTGAAAGCTAAGCAGTGTTGTCGGTACAACAAGGACTGCTTGGTAGCCTGATTTGACCACCGCTAAAATCGCATTCATAGCGACTTCCGTCTTACCAAATCCAACATCACCGGAAAGCAATCGATCCATGACACGACCTGACTGCATCTCATCGATGATCTCGTCAATAGAGCGTTTTTGATCCGAAGTATACTCAAAACCGGCACTTTTCTGAAAGTTTCGGATATCCAGATCATCCACGTCAATTTTAGGAGCTTTCAGCATCGCTCTACTTGCGGCCAGATTGATAATCTCTCCAGCGATCATAAAGAGACGCTCTTTGACCTTATCTTTGAGTTTGGCAAAACTTCCTTTACCCAGACGATCCAGTGCAGGCAGACTGCCGCTATCTGCGACATAACGATCGATGACCTGCAAAGCATCCACAGGAACCAGA
>JBFHUP010000306.1:0-2593 GCA_041589975.1 Sulfurimonadaceae bacterium
GTGGTAGTTCAGTTGGTTAGAATACCTGCCTGTCACGCAGGGGGTCGCGAGTTCGAGTCTCGTCCACCGCGCCACACTCTCTTTTAAATTTTCATATTTTACTTTGAAAAAGCAGTGCTTAAACTACATTGTGATTAAATGGTTCTATGAAAAAATCACGACAAACTTCGGCTTTTACCTTGATAGAGATGGCTATTGTATTGATAATAATGGGTATTATTGTTGGAAGTAGCACCAAAATCTTTATTAGTATGTCAAAAAACTCGAAAAACCAAGAAACACAAGAACTTTTAAAGCTTATTTCTGAAGAAGTCAGAGGTTTTGCCATAACATTTCGTCGTTTACCTACGGAAAAAGAACTTAATGATTTTCATATGCACATGAAAGATGCATGGGGAAAACCAATACATTATGTAGTTTCTGCTGACTTAATAAATGGGATCTGTAAAAATAGACACAGTACATTAGAGCACCATCAAGGTGATAAAAAAATTGCTGATCTCTCCTATATTTTGATAAGTAGTGGAGCGAATAGAAATATGCAAACGGCTATTAATGATTTGGCGGATAAGATTGTTGTAAAAAGTGCTCTGAGGTCTCAAATAGCTGACTATAATAAAGCTATGTTAGATCGACTAGAGCCTTATGATGATCTCATACTTTCCCGTTCATTGTGGTCTGTTAAAGGTGTTGTGCAGTGCGAAGTGGGAGAATAAAATGACAGAGCAAAAACGCTTAGGGAATCTTTTACTAGAAGCCGGTATTATCACACAAAAACAGATTGATGTCGCACTCTCTGTACAAAAGGTTAAGCCCCAATATTTAGGTGAAATTTTACAGAGTTTAGATTTTGTTACTTCAAAAGAGATTGCTGAAGTGGTTGCGAAACAGCAAGATCTACTCTATATTGATTTGGATGAGGTGCATATTGAACCCGATGCATTAAGATTGGTTCCCAAAGAGGAAGCTCTTATTCGAAATTTGATTCCGGTAAGAGTTAGTGATGAGTTCTTAACGGTCGCAACTACAGATGCTACAGATAAAAGCAGTGAAGCGTATTTGATCCAACAAACCAATCGAAAAATTATTTATCTTATTTGTGACAAAGAAGAACTCTCTTCAATGATTGAGCTTCACTATTACCAGTTGGATAATCCCATTGAAAAACGTATTGATAATATGATAACGCTTAAACACGAAGATGTGGATATAGTCGAATTACTTAATTTAATCATACATAACGCGATTAAAAGCAGAGCAACAGATATTCATATTACACCAAGCAGTGACATTGTTCATGTTTCTTATCGTATTGATGGTGTTTTAAAGCACAGTTTTGCTTTTGGCATAGAGCTTGATCCAAAGATCGTATCTCGTGTTAAAATTTTGTCAAATCTTGACATATCAGAACAGCGTCTACCTCAGGATGGTGGATTTATTTTTAATTTTTTAAATCAAGAGTATGATCTTCGTGTTTCAACACTTCCCACAAGTGAAGGTGAAAATCTGGTCTTAAGGATTTTGTCCCGTAAAACTTCTTTACTCGGATTAAACAGTCTCGGATTGGATGCAGAGAGCCTTTTGGCCATGCAAAAAGTCTTTTCTAAACCCAATGGCATGGTTCTTGTAACCGGTCCTACGGGGAGTGGGAAAACGACGACGCTGTATTCTGCTTTAAGAGAAGTGGATGCTCTTTCCAGAAATATTATCACGGTTGAAGACCCGATAGAGTACCGCTTTTCATTTGTAAAACAGACTCAAATCAATGCCAAAACGGGCTATAACTTTGCAAAGGCCATTCGCCATTTTATGCGTCAAGATCCAGATGTGATGCTGGTGGGAGAGATACGTGATGAAGAGACAGCCAAATTAGCCGTAAGAGCTTCTATTACAGGACACTTGGTACTTTCTACGCTGCATGCCAATAGTGCATTGGCCACGATTCCCCGATTGCTTGATATGGAGATCGAATCAGATCTTCTGGCGACATCTTTACATGCGGTTATTGCCCAGCGTCTGGTGAGAAAAGTCTGTAAAGAGTGTGCACTAAGTGTTTCAGTTGAAGCCACTTCATTGGGCATTGATACTAATGAGAGTGTGGAAATATTCAAAGCAAGTGAAGCAGGTTGTCCTCACTGCGGGCATACAGGTTATAACGGACGTACAGTTATTATCGAGATACTCAATATTGATGAGAAATTGCAAGCTTTGATTTCAGACGGTGCTTCACTTCTGGCGATGACAAACTTGGCTCAGGAGTCAGGTTTTAGAACGATGAGAGAGCATGCCCTAAGCAAGGTCATTGATGGTACCACAACCTTAGAAGAGATCAATAGGGTGACTGCATGAACTACTATCAGGTGAGTTATGCAAATGTAGAGGATCAAAAGTATACAGAGTGTTTTCAATTTTACAATGAAGAGAAACTTCAGGCTTTTTTCCAAAGAAACAAACTGAAACTCTACCGCTACAAAGAGATATCCAAAGAGGCTTTTTTTAGAGATCTCAACAAACTACATCAGGTCAAAAACAGTGAAGTGATGGAGTTAGTAAGCCATCTGGAATTTATTGTCAAGTCTGGCTTGCCCTTGCA
>JBFHUP010000307.1:0-2593 GCA_041589975.1 Sulfurimonadaceae bacterium
GGTCTATTTCTATGCCGATCCTCCTTTTTCGATCCGTGACGGGATGGATGACATTTATGATAGAACGATTAAGATGATTGCTTCGATTCCTTCGGATATTGTAGCTCTTGTGGCTCTAGAGCATATGACGGGGCTTGAGTTGCCGGAATCGATTGGTGATTTGGTTTGTGTCAAATCTAAGAAGTTTGGTAAGACTACTTTGTCATATTTTGAGAAGAGTGAGTAGGATTTTTTTATTAGGTGACTGCTTGAATATTTAAGAAGATGAATTTTTATCTTCTCTTTCCCTTACTTTTTTTGACCGCAAAACAAAGTAAGCAAAAAAACTCTCAAAACGCTTCAAGCTAGGTAGCTACCGAGTTCCACCAATGAAATAAAAATCTATCTAAAAATACAAAACTCGCTTCGCTCAAACAAGTTGTATTTTCTATACGACAGATTTGTATTTAATTGCTGCTTTGCAGATGTTTTGAAAGGGCAAAGTGGTGACGCATTGATTAATGGAAGACGTGCCGTCTTCTATCTATAGCATACCTTCATTTTTTCACTTGCAAGAAGTAATGAAAGTTTATTAAATAATGCCTCATAAGCTTCAGCTGTCGTGACACCTTCTTTGGCCAGTATCTCGATGGCACTGGCTGTTTCAGAGATGTCGTTGTAGCGTAGGTTGGCAGCGGTGCCTTTGAGGGTATGAGAAACGACATGGATGTTTTTAAGATCTCTACCTTTAAGATCCTCTCGCATGGTCTCGATCTGAGTAGGCGTGTTTTGAAAAAATAGAGCCAGTACTTCTTTGAGTGTTTCGACGTCGATGTCTAATTTTTCGGCAAAGGCTTCGATGATCTTTTCTTTATCTTCCATGGTCTCTTTTGTTTCTTTGTAGATTTATATACTCTTTATCATATCGTAAAAAGTGGCTTTTTACTTTAGGTTTTTAACGTGATTCACGTAAAAAAACAGTCATTTTTAGACAGAGGTTTTTTTATTCCGACAATCGCAGGCAATGAGATAGAATTATTGCGTTTCAATTCTACTCAATTGATAAAATTACATGTAACCTATCGTAACAAATAGGTTTATTTGGAATAACTTTGGATATAATATCGCAAATAACAATCCTAGGAGATATTATGGCTTTTTTAGAAGAGTATAAAGCACACGTTGCAGAGCGTGAAGCGTTAGGTGTTCCTGCACTGGCACTATCTGCAGCACAAACAGCAGACCTAATCGAGATGATCAAAACTAACTGTACTGATGAGTTACTTGATTTACTTACAAATCGTGTAGCACCGGGTGTTGATGATGCAGCACAAGTAAAAGCGGCATTCTTAAACGATATCGCAGCTGAGAAAGTATCTGTAGATGCTATTTCACCAGTACGTGCGATTGAGATGTTAGGTATGATGCTTGGTGGTTTTAACGTACTTCCAATGGTACATGCTTTAGCTTCTTCAAACAAAGACGTAGTAGAAGCGGCTGTCAAAGCTCTTAGCCAGACACTTCTTGTATATGATGCATTTAATGATGTTGAAAAACTTCACAAAGAGGGTAACGAAGCTGCGACTCGTGTTATCACTTCATGGGCAAACGCTGAGTGGTTTAAAGCCAAACCAGCGATCGCAGAAGAGATCAAAGTAACGGTTTATAAAGTTCCGGGTGAAACAAATACAGATGACCTAAGTCCTGCTTCTGAAGCATTCACGCGTTCAGATATCCCACTTCACGCTAACTCACTTCTCATGAACCGTATGGAAAAACCATTAGAAACACTAGCTGAACTTAAGAAAAAAGGTAACCCGATCGCTTACGTTGGTGACGTTGTGGGTACAGGTTCTTCAAGAAAATCAGGTGTTAACTCGGTTCAATGGCACTTAGGTGTTGATATCCCAGGTGTTCCAAACAAGCGTACAGGTGGTGTTGTTATCGGTAATACGATCGCTCCTATTTTCTTTGCTACGTGTGAGGATTCTGGTGCATTACCATTAGAGATGGATGTTTCTAAAATGGAAACAGGTGATGAGCTTACACTTTACCCATACAAAGGTGAAGCAAAAATCAACGGTGAAACAGTTGCAACTTTTAAACTCAACCCAAATACAATCACTGACGAAGTACAAGCAGGTGGTCGTGTACCATTGATCGTTGGCCGTGGTCTTACTTCTAAAGCTCGTGCGGTTCTAGGTCTTGGTGCTTCTGATGCATTCTTAACGGCTGAGCAACCAGCGGATAACGGTAAAGGTTACACTTTAGCACAAAAAATGGTAGGTAAAGCTTCTGGTCTTGCTGGAGTTCGTCCAGGTATGTACTGTGAGCCAGAGATGAGCACAGTTGGTTCTCAAGATACTACGGGTCCTATGACTCGTGATGAGATCAAAGAGCTTGCAGCCTTAGGTTTTAATGCTGACTTAGTACTTCAGTCTTTTTGTCACACGGCAGCGTATCCAAAACCATCAGATGTAGAGATGCACCACACACTACCAGACTTTATCTCTAACCGTTCTGGTATCTCACTTCGTACAGGTGACGGTGTTATCCACTCAGGGTTAAACCGTATGGTTCTTCCTGATACGGTTGGAACTGGTGCGGATTCACA
>JBFHUP010000308.1:0-2590 GCA_041589975.1 Sulfurimonadaceae bacterium
AGAGAAAGGGGCTTCGCTCCTTTCATGTGTGGTTATAATAATATAAACGCCGAAAAAAGTCCTTTTTTGTCGGGTTCTTCAGTGATCGTAAAGTTGGCACCGACATGATCACTCCAGTGTTGCAGGGCTGCATACTCTAGCTCCCACTCATCAGAAAATTGGTGCAAAACACATTTTTTCCCGGGGTGGTAGGTAAGTTCTTTATCATCATGATCGATATCATGCAGTTCTGTTTCGAGTAGTTCTAACTCATCTAATAAATCGGGCTGATTGGCATAGGCGTGGATTAATTTTTTATGCATCGTATCTTTCCTTTTTAGTAAGTTACAAAGATAAGAGCAACGAATGTTCCAAGGCTTACAATGCCCTGAATTTCATACTTTTGGTCTATTTCTCTTACCCTTTGGTATCGAAGCGACCACCCAGAAATTCAGTACTTACTTGAAGATGGTTTTGGGGAATGGCAGTGTTGTTTTTAATGCGTGATTCTAAAGTCATCTCTGTCGTAGGCTGTGCCTGAATCTTTACTCTTTCTGATGGTTTTGGTGCTTCACTCATAGATGTTTTCCTTCTGATTTCTTAAGAGTATAATCGACACCCAAAAAAAGTTTTTTATATTTTTTATAAGTCAAAATAAGAGATTTTTGAGATTGATTCTAATGTAGGAATGGTTAAGAACTTTTAAGTTCTTATGATCATGTTTTAAAAGAAATTAAAATAACACTATTTCTCAATTTAAGGAGCCGATGAATAGGAGTAATAGATTGATGTATAACCGTTAAGGAGCTAGCGACGCAGAGCCCTCCGCTGACCAGCGTTAAAACGCAGTCCAAGCGAGGCACTAAATGCCGAGTCGTAGGAGAACTAAGTGTTAACGTAGATCTAGGGGTGGTGCCCTGAACGAAGTGAGGAAATGCCCTTGGGGTACTCCTAGAACGTATTATAATGATGATATAGCGTTATGGATAAATAAAGCAAGCACTAATAATAAAGCGATACCACCTGATTTGTTGTAAAGTTTATTGGCTGTAATAAACATCAGCATAATCGATGCTGAGATCGTAATAAGAATATCAAAACTGTATTTTTGCAGATCGATGATAAGAGGAGACAGCATAGCAGAAGCACCCAAAACCATCGTGAAGTTGGCAACATTGGAACCGATGATATTTCCGATAGCCATATCGGCTTGCCCTTTTTTGATCGCTACGATACTGACAACCAATTCAGGCAGACTGGTTCCAAACGAGATCAGAAACAGACCGATGAGCCATTCACTCACGCCCCAGGCTTGAGCAATATGAGTGGCACTTTCGATGGTGTAATCAGCTCCGCCAATCACTAAAACAAAACCAAGTGTCAGTAAAGAGAGGCTCTTGACCCATGCAAATTTCTCTTTGGCAAGTTCTTCATCTACCGCTAAGAGTTCTTTGGCATCAGAAACAAGAAACACAACATATCCAAACATAAGGATCATAAAGACAAGCCCTTCAAAGCGATCAATGATACCATTAAATCCGACAAGCATAAAGACTAAAATAGGGAAAAGTGCCCAGGCACTATCTTTGGCAAAGATGTCACGCTGAGGATGAATGCTTTTAGCAAGGATAAACAATAGGCCTAAAACCAATGTGATATTAAAAGTGACCGAACCTAAAACGTTGGCAACGGCAAGTTCACTTTTTTGATGATAGCTTGCAGTCATAGAAGCCGCCATTTCCGGCAGAGATGTTCCGACGGCAATAAGCGTGGCTCCAATGATAAAAGAGGGAATCTGAAAATGTAAAGCGATACGTTCTGACTCTTTGATAATAAAATCAGCACCATAAATCAGTACGGCTAATGATGCAACAAAAATAATATAGTCCATTAAGACTCCTCGGTTCTAATGATTAAGCTTTTAGGTAGATTGAAGTGTTTGATGATGCTTGCCTCTTTGTCTCGCATCTCACCATCATCGGTTTCATGGTCAAATCCCAATAGATGCAGCAATCCGTGAATGAAAAGCAGTTGAGCTTCATCTTCGATAGAGTGTCCATACTCATTAGCCACTCGCATAGTATGATCAATGGAGATAACAATCGTACCTAAGATCACACCATCCGGAACCTCTTCAAGCGGAAAAGAGAGTACATCGGTTGCACTATCTTTTTGACGGGTTTGATTATTGATCGCACGCATCTCTACATCATCAACAATGATAACCTCCACCTCTTTGGGGGATAAGTACTCTAAAATGGGCTCAAAAATGTCAGGGTTGATAGAGATATCACTGTTGTTTTCAAAATCGATCATGATACCCCCTTGAATTTTTGAAATGATACTCTAAAGTCACTGAAAGTTGGATTTAAATCTGAGTAGTTTTAGCAGGGCCAAATCTGCTATACTAATTAAAAGGATTGGTATGAAGGTTGTCGCAGCTATTAACGGATCGTTAGTCTCGGAAGGTAGTGCTTTTTTGGCACTGCAGTATGCCAAAGAGCAGTCACTTGATCTTTTGTTGCTTCATATCAAAAATGACAAAGATAGTTTGGAATCCGTTTACAGCAGCAGTAAAGAGATCAAGCATGCCGCAATCAAAGAGGGCGTG
>JBFHUP010000309.1:0-2583 GCA_041589975.1 Sulfurimonadaceae bacterium
GGTTAAGAGTAACTGATGACACGCCGTTATGTGATGCGATACCAGTACCACCCATTGCACGATCTTTCGCTGTGTAACCTAGCATTGTAGAACCATAAGTTGCGAAAGCCGAAGAAGCCATAACTGAAGCTGCGATTGCAGATAATACGATTTTTTTTGTCATAAATTTTCCTTTTTTGACGGTAGATATGCCGAAGCACTTTCTTATCACTCACGTATAAGTTGGGATAACTTTACATTAATTTTACACTTCTGTGCCTTTTTTTTACTTCTTACTGATGCAAAAGCCTACTTTTGTTTCAATAGGTAGCATTTTTTCTTCAGTTTCGCTTCAGATTATAATTTGAAAAAATGTTTTTTAAAAGTTTATCTTATATGTTTGAAAATATTTTTCATCTTTTATCACAAAAGTTGCACCCAAACTAAGAAGCCCTAGTTTTGGGGATTGAGAAAAATTCTACTGCTCTGTTTGTTATCAAGATCGCTAAAAATAGCGATCATTCAGTGTGAGGTATTTAAGTAGTTTCGTGCGACTTCTCTGTCGTCAAAAGGAAATTTTTTATCATAGATGATTTGGTAACTCTCATCCCCTTTACCCAAGATGAGGACCACTTCATTGGCTTTTTGATCTTGTAAAGCCTGCTCAATGGCCTCTTTACGATTGGGATTAATAATCGCATTTTCCGGATGTGTCAGACCCTTAACGATATCTTCGATGATCCCTTCCGGGTCTTCGTTTCTAGGGTTATCCGAAGTGATGTAAAGTTTTTTAGCCAGACTCTCTGCCACTTTACCCATCATCGGGCGTTTGGTACGATCACGGTCACCGCCGGCACCAAAAACAACAAGAACATCTTTTTCTTTGAGTGCATTAAGTACTTGAGCCATGCCGTCATGGGTGTGGGCAAAGTCAACGATGACTAAAGGATCAGAACTAACCACTTCCATGCGACCTGAAACACCTGCAAAGTTAGAAACCTGTTCACAGATCTCTGTCAGATCACGATTTGTTAGCAGTTTAACGGCGGCAACTGCTGCTGTCAGATTATATAGATTAAAAAAGCCATGCATATCGGAATGAAAGTCAACCACTTCAGAGAAGTATTGAACGGCGGCACTTAAACCTTCATTGAGTGAATAGGCGATCACTCGAAAGCTTGAACCCGCTTCCACCGAATAGGAGTAGGCATTTTTATAATTAAAATCTGCCTTACTTTCATCTCTGTTGATCAGTTTTAGCGTCTCATCTTGAAAGAAGCTGTTTTTAACTCGGATATACTCCTCTTCGGTTTTATGATAGTCCAAATGATCACTGGTGATATTCGTTAAGATCTTTAAAGCAAAATCAATGCCCTCTATCCGCTCTTGATCAATAGCATGAGAACTCACTTCCATAACAAAGTAGTCACAACCTTCAGCAGCTGCCTGATAGATATTGGTATAGGTCTCTAAAACCGTTGGCGTCGTTAAACCTTTGGGAGCTTTTTGTTCATCATTGATAAAAAGGCCCCGGGTGCCTTGCATCCCAACCTTATAACCAAGATCTAAAAGAATGGAGTAAATAGCTGCGGCTGTCGTCGTCTTGCCATTGGTACCTGTGATACCGATGATTTTAATACGATCCAAACCAAAAAGCTGCTTAACATCATCAGGGCCAACGATAGAGTGATGTTCACGTTCTTTAACCTTGTCAAGATAAGGGGTGTTAAGCTTGGTTTGTAAAAAAGCGGTTTGAGCATCAAGTTCAGCACTGTTGTCAGTGAGGTACTTAAAGGGGGTATCTGGTAACTCAACCTTCACTTAAACTATCCAAGTTAAGGCTTCTATAGATCTGGCGGATCTTTTCATCATTGGGAAAAGCTTGCAAGGCACTTTCGATATAGTTAGCTGCCATAGCGTCAAACCCATGCTCTGCCAAAAGCCCCAGAAAGTCAATGAAATCATCACGATCTGAGATCACCACACGTGTCGAGAACATGATATCTTCAAAGGTTCTTTTGAAATCACCACGATCAGCCACCAAGGCTTTAAAATCTGCATAACTAATTCCATCTTCTATCACGATATCCGGCTCCTGTATCTCGTTTAAAAGTTCTGACAATTTATCAACGCCCCCATCCATAGATGAGATGATCTCCTCCATCACTTCACTGGCAAGCTCTTTATCGCTCGCTTGAAGAACGGTGTAATAATCATGCAGGGCTTGAGCCCCCTGCTCTTCATTCATAGCCATCTCAGTTAGAATCGCACCAGTACGTGCCTCTTTATCATTTGGGTTTTTTTCTAAAATAAGTGAAAAGTTAAACAAGGCAGTCTCATACTCACGTGAGTCAAATTTGTCATTTGCCAGTTTAAGAAGTCTATCTCGCGTCACTTTTTCTCCTTTACCCGAATTTACGCTTTTGCAGCTTGATGTTCTTGGTACTGCTTTTCAAAAGCTTCGACATCGTTTTCCATGCCAATAGGTACATTTCTCACAGTTAACTCTGGGTGGATATCGATTTTAAGTTGTTTCTCCACACCATATTTGAGTGTCGTACCACTGCTTCCACACCCTACACAGGCACCTTGAAGCTGTACATA
>JBFHUP010000310.1:0-2582 GCA_041589975.1 Sulfurimonadaceae bacterium
CCGTTATCTTATCTCTGCAGGTATAAGTAAGAAGTTTTAAGCCTTTGAAGCTTCATTAAAGCAGTTAAGACGCTTTTGTGTCTTCATGATAGCTTCATATATCAGGGTGTATTGTGATTTGTGAAGATCAGAAGCTTTTGTGATAAGTCCCTTGTGACGGTTAAAAAATCCCCATGGTTTCAGACCGCTTTTTTCTCGGCCTCTTTTAACGAGTTCGAAACTGACGGCAGCATTGATATAGGCTCTGATTAACCGGACTTCATCATCTTGTTCAAAACGCAGTGGAAACCAGATCTCTTCCAAAGCCTCATGAGCTTCATAAAAAAGATCACGGTCAAGTAGATTGTTATAGATCTGCTGCTGTTTTTTCAAAAGATTAAGATCGATAAAAGACGAGGGTGTAGTAGAATTTTTCATAAGGCATTGTAACGTGCTTAGATTAAATGCGTTATAATGATTGCATGTAGAGTTGATGATTTTTACTTTTTAAAGGTAGGAAAATGAAAAAGCGTATCCTGGGGTTGCTGTTTATAAGTTTCATGGGTCTGCTGTTTGCGGATACAACCGAAGCGGAGCTTGAAGCTGAGATCAAAAAACTTCAAGCGACACTCAAAGAGAAGAAAGAGGCTAAAGCCCAAGAGTCGGTGACTCCGGTACCCGCTGTGAAAAAGTCTCAAACGGGTTACTTTTATATCGGATATGATATTGCCGGAGGTGGCGGAACCTATACTCAGAAAAGAACCGTCAGTGGAGGCAATACAACCGCTACAGAGACAGAACTGACCGCAGGGATGGGAACACTGAAGTTTGGCTATTCCAATGCCAGCAATAACCGTTGGGAGCTCTCTTTTTCGGGTATAGGTACACAGCGTATCAATAAAATTGAAGACACTCTTTCCGGGATGGATATCAATTGGTTTGCCGTATTTGATCTGGAAAAAAGTAAACTCTCTCCCTATTTTTATATCGGTTTGGGAGGCTATACCTGGGAAACACCCAATACATCTATCACAACAAATGAACTCAGCGGCGGAGCTTTCAATCTGGGATTTGGAGCCGTATATGATATGAGTGGAAGTTTTGAGTTTGAGTTTGCGTATCGATTAAAGTTTATCGGTTGGGAAGAGTATATTTTAGGCAACGATATCTATAATGAAGGGCACGCTTTGGGATTTTTAGCCATAGGGCTGAATTACCACTTTTAGCCTACAGCCCCTTAAGTTTATTAAGCGTGCCTTCAAAAAGAAGAGCGGCTTTATAAGCTGTTTCATCATAGTCAAAACTAAATGAGAGGGTTTTGTCTCCCGGTATCTTAAACTTCTTAATGCTCAGAGCTTTTTTGAAGATTTTGAGTTTGTTTCTCACATCACTGGCAGCTTTTTCACTACATACAATCAAAAATTCATTATGATCATAGTTAATCAGGGGTGTCTCAGCCGTGTTGAGGTTCTTTTTGGCATCTGTGGCAAATTTTTTGATAATACCTTTAACCACAATGGATCCATATTGTTCATCCAGATCTTCGATTGCTTCAATATGAAGATAAAACAGTATCCCATCCTCTTGGAATTTAAGATCTTGGTCTAGGACTTTAGACAAAAGATATTGGCGGTTAAAAAGGGTTGTGTTTTCATCTATAAGCATACCGTTTTCAAGTTCTTGCATACGACTGTTATAACCTTGTAGCTTGTCATAAGCGGTTTTAATCGTATCGGTATTATCATTTTTGATGGCATCTATCACTTCACCGGTGGTTGTTGTGATGTCACATACTGTTTTAGCGGTTTCTCTGACTTGTTCATCAAAGTCACCATACTGCTTAAATTGTTTAAATATAAGTTTGCGAAGCATGTTTTTGTCTAAAGCATTGGTACTTTGGTTCGCAAGTTCGACATAAACTTCAAAAATATCGTGTAAAGAGACATTGGAATACCTATCAACTTTTTCGGACTGCAGTGACCGGATAAAATCCTCACCTTTAATCTGAAATAACTCACTCATTTTATTTCCTTACACTTAAGTACTTCATGCTAACACAGAAAAAATAAGTATAAAATAAAAGAAAAAAATTTCATAATGTTGTATCTGATTTCATAATGTTGTATCTGATTTTATAAGGTGGATTGTGTAGTTTGTGTGTAAGTGGCGGACCCTCAGAGATTCGAACTCTGGGAGGTGTGACCCTCGCCGGTTTTCAAGACCGGTGCATTCGACCAACTCTGCCAAAGATCCGCAGTATATATTAAAACTTGGAGGGGCTACCCAGATTTGAACTGGGGATAGAAGCTTTGCAGGCTCCGGCCTTACCACTTGGCGATAGCCCCATCACGTATCCCCGAAAGTTATTCAGTTATAAGTTTTAATAGTTATAAGTATGCTAAATAGCGTGGTGCCCGGGGCCGGACTTGAACCGGCACGATCGCAATGATCGGGGGATTTTAAGTCCCCTGCGTCTACCAATTTCGCCACCCGGGCAACGCAAATTCATCAAACATCTTAGATTAAATGGAGCGGGAAACGAGGTTCGAACTCGCGACCCCAACCTTGGCAAGGTTGTGCTCTACCACTGAGCTATTCCCGCA
>JBFHUP010000311.1:0-2575 GCA_041589975.1 Sulfurimonadaceae bacterium
AAAAACTATTTAAATAGTACGTGAAAGGAACAAAGTCCCTTTCTCTACGATAACTCTTCGTTCTCCTCAGCGGAGGGCTCACGGGCAGTAACCGCCCTTTTCTTTCTTCTGTTTATCTCACGACTTTTTCTCTAAAATCACGAAAATAACGTTATAATTGACTAATAAATAATGGAGTTTTATATGTGTATTTTTTGTAAAATTGTAAATAAAGAGTTGCCTTCCAATATCGTTGCTGAAAATGATAATTTTTTAGCGTTTCACGACATCAATCCGCATGCACCGGTGCATGTCCTTGTGATCCCTAAAAAACATACAGAGAGTTTTCACAGTGCCGATGGACAAACCTTAGCAGGACTGGCTGATTTTGCCAAAGATGTAGCCACAACAATGGGTGTTGATAAAAGCGGCTACAGGATCATCACAAACATTGGAAAAGATGGCGGTCAGGAAGTCCCTCATCTGCACTTACATCTTTTAGGTGGAGGAAAACTTCACTTCGGTCACTTTACTGACGCAGACGCTGCAAATAAGTTTTAAATTATTCATACGTTTATGGAGCAACACCACACTTACGCTTTAGCGACGGTGGTATCGGCATTTAGTGCCAGAAGCCCTATAAACTACGATGACTCTACGTCCTCCTCGGCGGAGTGCCCAACGCCGCTAGCTCCTTAGCGATAAATGGATAAATAACTGCAAGTTTTTTTACACCTACTTGATGGTTTCATTAATAGTTTTTATTTGATTTCAGGAGAACAAAGAAGCAGTTAGAATCTAAACTACACATATTTGTCTAACCCTCAGCTGCTGATAAGCGTAAAAACACTATGCATGCGAGGTACTAAATGCCGAGTCGTAAGCAAACTCGTGCCCTGAGCGAAGTGAGGAAATGCCCTTGAGGTATTAGCGTAGTATGGATGGCCTTGCTAGCCATACGTATCATTCTATCAAAAAAACTCAATCTCTCCCGCATCAATCTCTTCCGGATTCACTACAGAGATAATTTGCTGAATACTCAATGCTGTCGGTTCGTGAATATGGTGGATGTTTTTCATAGCTAAGCTTTCCGTCTTAAAACGTTCTGCATAGGTTTGCATATCTTTATACACTGCATCAAACAGATCTGAAATAGAATCAAGTTCTTCAGTCAAGATTATAGTAAAAGCACTCATATTTCTATATATTGCATCAGACAAGTCTCTAAAACTGGAAGCAATCATATCGAGATAGGGAGAATAAAACTCAAAAACACTCGCGGCACCCGCAAGGTCTTCGACGATTCTGATCGCAGCGGCTTCAGGACTTTCTGCCCCGTTATAGATATGATCCTTGATATCATCAAAATACTCAAGAATATCTTGACTGTGCTCCTCAAGCAGTAATATATTATCGTCACCCTCATCCTCATCTTTGGAAAAATAGTCACTGTCATCAAACACAGAAGCTGCTGAAGCAGCCATTGTCTCCTCCTTAACCTCGACGGCAGTATCCAATGGAACCGCTCCACCGTCAACAAGAGCTTGATACTTCAATTCCAGTTCACACTTTTGCTTGTTAAGTTCTGCAAAAGCATCTTTTAGCTGCTTATAGCGGATCTTCATCTGTGTAAATTTCTCTCTTACGAACTTTCTATCCATAACTTTTTGGGCATTTTTAAAAAAGACATTCAGAAGCGATGTCATTTTAAAAGGCTTCAAAATAAAACTCTCAACCCCTTGTTCAATTAACGGAATAAGGTAGGCGGCATCATCATGGGCCGATGTGACAATGACCGTCTGCTTATGATTACGCTTATGAATCGCTTCAATCATCTCAATACCATTCATATGAGGCATATTAATATCGGTAATTACAAAATCATAAAACTCACCGGTATCTTTAAAAAACTTTTCATAAGCTTCATAACCCTGCTTCCCATCCTCTGCAATATCTACAGAATCAAAAAACTGTTTAAAAAGCTCTGTTGTGCTCTCTCTAATACCGACATCATCTTCTACATAAAGAACTTTTAACTCTTTAGTAAACTTCTGTACTGTTTTTGGTGTCATAATTACCTCGAATTCTTGCTAAACACTAACAACATTTTGACCTATGGAACTTTTTTGTATCAATTACCGGAAAATTGATCGTCGTAACCACCAATTCTATGGGCTTCTTGCATATAGTCATCCACGGTTAGATCAATAGTATGAATGAGTATTGTATCTAAAGTGTTTAATAAATCTTTGATTCTCCCCTCTTTAGCTACACTTGATGATTTAATAAATACAACAGTTGTTGTCTTTCCCTGACCAATTATGGTCAATCTAATTGGGCACAAAGCCATCATATGCGGATCAATATTAGATACCTGATTCCCTACATAGCCATTACATAAAAGCAGTGTTTTGACTGAGTCTAACTTATTTCTATTAAAGTTTTTGCCAAATTTTTTTTCAAATCCCTGTTCTTTAAACTTTTCAATCAGATCCATTTCATAAATCACATGCATATGGTTTGCTGTAATAGCATTTTTCAGTTTCTTTAAGTATTGATCAATAGGCATATTGATATTTTTAGTAAAAATTTCACT
>JBFHUP010000312.1:0-2535 GCA_041589975.1 Sulfurimonadaceae bacterium
AAATGAGGCGGACATCAAGTCAACATTAAAAAAGTCCTTTTGCAAAACACCTTTTTTTTGCAGTTTTGCAACCGCACTTTTTTGAAAGTCGTTATTAAAGGCTGCAAGAGCTTTATTAAGATTTTGTGTGTACCGAACCCTGCTTTTCGCCTCTTCCATCTCATAATCATTGAGTAAGGTATAAAAAACTCCACTAAAGATCACAACAAAAATGACCTGAAATAGGATAATCAATTTTTTAATGCCCATGCTTTTCCTTTTGATGAGAAACTAAAACAGTTATATAGTACCAAAAAAAGATAACTTTATAAATGGTATATTCAATTTTAGTTACAATTTCATCAAGATTGCCATATAAGGAACCTTTGTGAAAGCTATATCGATTGCCCACTCACCTGATGCTGACGACATCTTTATGTATTATGCTATTAAATTCGGGTGGGTTCAACCCAAAGGTGTAGCCTTTACCAATACCGCTTTGGATATTGAGACACTTAATGTCGAAGCTCTTAAAGGCACCTATGATATCTCCGCCATCAGCTTTGGAATGTACCCTAAAATTCGTAAAGAGTATGCTTTACTCAAAACTGCCGTGAGTTTTGGCGAGGGGTATGGTCCTAAGATCATCAAACTCAAAGGCAAAATACTCAAGCCTCACATGAAAGTAGCCTTAAGCGGTGCCAATACGACGAATGCTTTGCTTTTTAAGGTCGCCTACCCCAAGGCCAAACTTGTCTATATGGACTTTTTAGAGATCGAAGATGCGGTAACTTCAGGGTCAGTAGATGCAGGCGTTTTGATCCATGAAAGCATCTTGACCTTTAATGACAAACTCGAAGTGGAACGTGAACTGTGGGATATATGGCTGGAACTTAGTGGTGGTGGATTGCCGCTGCCTTTAGGCGGTATGGCCCTGCGTCGCTCTATTCCTTTGACTTCTGCCATCTCCTATGAACAAACCCTGATTGATGCTGTCCGGGTAGCCGATAATAACCGTAAAATCTTAGCAGATATGCTGGTAGCCAGAGATCTGGTCAGAATCGATGGAGCAACACTCGATAAGTATCTTGATCTTTATGCCAATAAAGATTCCGTGCTTTTATCAGATTTACAGTATGATGCTATAGATAAACTTTTTGAACTTGGTTTTAAACACGGTTTTTTTGATGCCGAAATCAAAGCCCGTGACTATATCATCCCGGATGAATATAATCAAGCTCGATACAGCTAAGTATAAAGGAGTAGCTTATGCAAGATCAACTGCTTGGATTGGGTGTTGAGACCTTTAAATTGGCACTCTATTTAGCCCTTCCGGCTTTGCTTGTGGGTATGTTTTCGGGTCTGGCGGTCAGTATCTTTCAAGCAACAACGCAGATCAATGAGATGACGCTTTCTTTTATTCCCAAAATTATTGCCGTTATTGGCGTCATTATCATCACCATGCCATGGATGCTAAATCTTACCATCGAGTTTACACAAAACATCTTTAAGATGATCCCTTCCTTTGTTCAATAATTATGGCCTACAAAGAGATCGATCTTAGTAAGTTTACTTCTATTGGGATTGGTCCTGTATCTGATCTTTTCATCATAGAAGACCCTCATGATATTCCCCAAGGTCACACCATCATCGGACATGGAAACAACATTTTGATTGGTCCGCATCATCCCCCTTTGATGATGCTTGGCAAAGCCTTTGACTACATTAAAATCAAAGGTGACAGACTCATCGTGGGTGCAGCAACACCCAGTGGCAAAGTGGTAAGCTTTTGTAAAAAACATGATATTGCAGGCTTTGAATTTCTGATGAAACTTCCCGGAGTTATGGGCGGTATCGTAAAAATGAATGCGGGACTGAAATCCTACGAGGTCTTTAATCAGCTTATCGGTATTGAAACAAATCAAGGCTACTTTGCCAAAGAGGATATTCCTCACACCTACCGTCATACCGATATTAACGGTGTTATTTTAGAGGCCCAATTTAAGATCACTCAAGGTTTTGATCAAAAGATGGTTGAAAGTTTCTTAAAAATGCGGGATAATCAACCCCAAATTAAAAGTGCCGGAAGCTGTTTTATCAATCCTGAAGGTGACTATGCAGGTCGACTTATCGAAGCTGTCGGGTTAAAAGGAAAACGTTTCGGCGATATGGCTTTTTCTGAAGTACATGCCAACTTTCTGGCTAATTATGGAAAGGGAAGTTTTGAAGAAGCGATGTTATGTATCAATGAAGCCAAACGGCTCGTCAAAAAGCAGTTTGATATCGACCTCCAAGTGGAGATCGTTATTATCAACTAGATTTCTAGTTTTAAGAAAGCACCTACAAATGTACCTGAAAGTCCTACATTAACATATACTTTATCTTCAGCAGGTAATAATAGGTCTAGATCCATAGAACGGTAACCCGCTTCTACACCAAGTTTTAATACCGCAATCTCTAAGGTATAATCTACTTTAGCAATCGTCTCAGTAAACTCTAACTCAGCACCTTCTAGGTCTAAACCACCTGGATACTCTTTATGCTCTACTTCAATAC
>JBFHUP010000313.1:0-2527 GCA_041589975.1 Sulfurimonadaceae bacterium
AAAGTTCAAACCCCATTTCACCTGTATAACCTGTACGGCTCAAGATACAATTGGCATCAAAAACTTTGGTCTGCGTGAATGAGAAAAAGCCCAGTTCATCAAGCTGCGTTCCAAAATATTTCTCTAAGATCTTTTTCGAGTTTGGACCCTGGACATCAAGCTTGGCAAACTCCATTGACTTGTCTTCTAAAGTCGCATTGTTAATTCTTGAATGAATAACCTCAAAATCATTGGCACGCGTTGCGGCATTCACTACGATCATCAGTTCATCCTCGTTCAGACGATAGATGATGAGATCATCGATCACACCACCTTGCTCATTAAGTAAAAAACCATATTTACATTTGCCCACGGCCAAGGCTTCTACATTGACTGATGTTGCTTCATTGATCCCCGAAGTCGTGATATCACCCTTGAAAAAGAACTCGCCCATATGGGAAGTATCAAACAATGCAACATCATTACGGCAGTAATCATGCTCTGCAATGATACCGTCAAACTGAATCGGCATATCCCAACCGCAAAAGCTGACATTTTTTGTATTTAACGCTTGCTGTCTATCATACAGCGGCGTTTTAAGGAGTTCTTCCATTCAAAACCTTTAATTCATTCTGCTCATGCAATAATGTGGGAGTCATAGCTAGATTTTTAAAAGGGTAATCCCCACCCTGTTTAATTACGCAATTTTATAAAAAATTGAACTAAAAAGAGCTTAAATCGCTGCTCTAAATAAAGCTCTTTTTCCTGCTGTTATAAATCACTTCAAAATTAACATTATTCAGAACTATTTTAGAGGATCCTATCCTTAATCAAAGGTCAATTTTTAGTTTACTTATAATAAATTATTATAATTTAAATAGAAGTAGAGTATCTTAGTTATATCTACACAGAAAGGATCTATCATGTTAGTAAGTACTACAACATTCATCGTCGGTATCTTAGTCGCATTTGTTATTGGCCTTATAATAGATGTAGATAGTTTCGCAGGTGGTATTTTTGATCATGATGCACATCACCATCATTAATATTTCATCAAAACTGAGGCTGGCCATCCACCACATCGTGGGTGGCTTTCTTTAAGCTTATCTAATATTATTCTTTTACTCTCATAAATTATTAAAGGGCAGAGACTTCTGTACTATACTACTTAGATTAGGAAGATAAAATGTGTGTAGTTTGATACATTAGTACGAGAGTTCATAGACTGGATGGGAGAACTCATGAAAACGTTTACTGCTACGATTGATGGAAATGAAGCTGTCGCACGTGTTGCCTATAAACTCAATGAAATCATCGCTATTTATCCAATCTCTCCCGCCTCGCCTATGGGCGAACACAGTGATGCCTATGCCACTAAAGGCGAAAAAAATATCTTTGGCACGATTCCGGAAATTATGGAGATGCAAAGTGAAGCAGGAGCAAGCGGAGCCGTACACGGAGCCCTGCAAAGCGGTGCCTTAACCACGACCTTTACCGCATCGCAAGGTCTGCTTCTTATGATGCCTAACATGTACAAGATCGCAGGAGAACTCACCTCTGCGGTGTTTCATGTAGCAGCAAGATCCGTGGCAGCTCAGGCACTTTCCATATTTGGAGATCACTCGGATGTTATGTCAGTACGTCAAACAGGTTTTGCACTCTTTTGCTCCGCTTCGGTTCAAGAAGCCCATGACTTTGCTTTAATTGCTCAAGCCGCTACGCTTAAATCACGTATCCCTTTTTTACACTTTTTTGACGGCTACCGTACCTCGCATGAGATCAATACTATCCAACTACTCGATGAAAGTATCATGAAAAAGATGATAGATGACAAACTTATCAAGGAGCATAGAGAACGTGCTCTAACACCAGACCATCCCTTTATCCGAGGTACGTCTCAAAACCCCGATGTCTATTTTCAGGGACGTGAAAGTGTCAACAGCTATTATGATAAAGCCCCTGATATTGTGGCCAATATCATGGATCAGTTTTCTACTTTAACAGGAAGATCCTATCGACCTTTTGATTATGTGGGTACTAAAGACGCCAAGCATCTCATCGTCATCATGGGTTCAGCTTCAGAAGCTGTCCATGAGACTGTGGATTATCTGAATTCACTGGGAGAAAAAGTCGGCCTTCTTAAAGTCAGACTCTACCGCCCCTTCTCCTTAAAGCACTTTATCAAGGTCTTGCCTTCAAGCGTAATATCCATCGCCGTTATGGACCGCACCAAAGAGCCCGGTTCTTTAGGAGAACCCCTTTACTTGGATGTGGTCAGTGCTATTAATGAAGCCAAAGCTTCCGGTGAACTTGTATCTGAACTGCCTCATATCATCGGAGGTCGGTACGGGCTTTCATCCAAAGAGTTTACACCGGGCATGATCAAAGCGATCTTTGATGAACTTAAAAAAGAGGGCCCAAAACCCCACTTCACCATAGGTATCCATGATGACTTGACGCATACCTCATTAGAGTGGGACAGTGAGTTTGAAATACCCCATGATGATATCTTTGAAGCTATCTTCTTTGGCTTGGGTTCGGATGGTAC
>JBFHUP010000314.1:0-2525 GCA_041589975.1 Sulfurimonadaceae bacterium
ACCAAAAAGATCTGAGTGATAAGTTTTCTAAGTATATGCTCTCCATCTTAGGACTTTACCCTCAAGCTCAAAACAAAACGAGTCATTTAGATTTTTTGAAGTTGATGCCTTATATTGGATTGCTTAGTATGCGGAATAAGTCAGCGGCAAGTATGGTGGCCATTATACGACACTATCTATCTCATGATGCTATTGATCTACAGCAATGCATGCCGACAACAGTAGATATTAATCCCAATCAATATACCTATTTGGGTCAACGAAATTGTATCTTGGGGGAGGACTCTTTGATGGGAGAGAGTGTTCAAAGTCATTCTGGGAAATTTAGAATCCGCATCTCTGATATTAAGTGGGATGACCTTTACCCTTTTAGTGTCCTTGGGCCTAAGATACAAGAACTCAAAGAACTTGTCACCTTTGCACTCAATGAACCGCTATCTTATGATGTCTGTCTGGAAGTCAAAAAAGAGCAGATGCAAACTTGTAGTTTAGAAAAAGAGCGTCCCTTTTATTTGGGGATCAATACATGGATAGGGGAACCCAGCCATGACGAAAAAATATTATTTCAACAGTAAGGAATCACGTGAAAATTGAAACTAAAGTACTTATCCAATCATTAGACCCTATCGCCAAAAGTTATGTAGAAGCAGCGGCTAATCGTTGCATACAGCGAGGAGGTCTTGAAATACTTGTTGAAGATGTTTTATTTGTCATGCAAGAAAGTGAAGCCTCACTGTTTAATCACTTTTTAGCACATTATGAGATCGATGCCCAAAAGATGAAAAGAAGTCTTCAAGCAGCGATGACAGGTGAAGTGACCGAAAGTACAGCACCTAAATTTTCACTGGCTTTGCGAAACCTTTTTGAAGAGGCTTACGTCTATGCCAAGATGAAGCTTTCTAGTGACGAGATTACAGAAGTCGCCTTACTGTTAGCTCTGTTTGAACAGTCGGCTCAGCATGGCTATACAGGGTATATGAAACATTTTAAAGATATCTCCTTGGATGAAGCCTCTAAACTTATAGAAGGCCTGCATGAGGAGGCATCGCATAAAGTCGTAACTTCAGGTAAAAAAGCTGCCACACAAAAGGTTGCCGCGGAGTTGGATAAGTACACAATCGATCTTACTGCTATGGCACGCGATGGCAAGATTGATCCGGTTTTATGCCGTGATGATGAGATGCGACAAGCTATCGATATCCTGTGTCGTCGTCGTAAAAATAACCCTATCATGGTAGGTGAAGCGGGGGTTGGTAAAACGGCTGTTGTCGAAGGTTTGGCTTTACGAATTGCAGCAGGTGAAGTACCGACCATCATGCAAGATGCACAGATACTTTCACTGGATTTGGGTGCTTTACAAGCGGGTGCTAGTGTCAAAGGGGAATTTGAAAGACGCCTTCAGATGGTGATCTCTGAGATTCAAGCCCGAAGTAATTTTATGATTTTGTTTATTGATGAAGCTCATACGCTTATCGGTGCCGGTGGAAATGAAGGCGGCGGTGATGCAGCCAATATCCTTAAACCGGCTTTAGCTCGTGGGGGTCTTCGTACGATTGCGGCTACGACGTGGCTGGAGTATCGCAAATATTTTGAAAAAGATCCGGCACTGTCACGCCGTTTTCAAAAGATCAATCTTTTAGAGCCTTCAGTAGAAGATACCATCACGATTTTACGCGGGATTTCATCCGTATATGAACAGACTCACGGTGTCTACATTGAAGATGAAGCTTTTAGAGCTGCGGCCAAACTCTCATCGCGTTATATCACAGGACGCCAGCTGCCGGATAAGGCTATTGATGTTATTGACACAGCGTGTGCCAATGTCAAGATAAGCCGTAGTAACCGTCCTTTTATCTTGCAAAGCTTAGAGAACAAGATCGTCGCCAAACAAAGAGCACTGGAGTTTTTAGAACGAGATACCAAATCAGCTTTAGAAAACTACACCAAAGAGATGATCGTAATTCAAAAAGAGATTGATAACCTTAATGTTCAGCTTGAAGAAGCGACTGGGGAGTGGGAAGAGCAAAAGGCAGCCATTGCCAAGATCGAAGAGCTGCTTAAAAATGAGGGTGATGCAGATGAACTTAAACAGGCACGAAAAGATTTAGTAGATCTGCAAAAAAAGGCTCACTATGTGTATGAAAATGTAACCGATCATCAAGTCGCTGAAGTGATCTCTGCATGGACAGGAATCCCTCTAGGGTCTATGGTGTCTGAACAAGCAACAAGCGTGATGAATCTGGCTCAAAATATGAAGGATCGCATTATCGGTCAAGATGCAGCTGTGGATCATATCGCACAAATTTTACAAGTATCGATGGCAGGGCTGAAAAAAGAGAATGCTCCATCAGGGGTCTTTTTACTCGCAGGTCCGAGTGGTGTCGGCAAGACAGAGACGGCTTTGACAATTGCAGATCTGCTTTATGGCGGTGAGAAGTTCATCACGACCATTAATATGTCAGAGTTTCAAGAAAAACATACCATCTCTCGTCTCATCGGATCGCCTCCCGGTTATGTGGGCTATG
>JBFHUP010000315.1:0-2511 GCA_041589975.1 Sulfurimonadaceae bacterium
ACACAAGAAAGGTCAAGGTAGTACTCAGAATAATAGAGATTCAGCAGGTCGTAGACTTGGTGTAAAAAAATATGGTAACGAATTTGTACGTGCTGGTAACATCATCATGCGTCAACGTGGTACAAAAATGCACCCAGGTAAAAACGTAGGTATGGGTAAAGATCATACAATCTACGCTTTAGTTGACGGTCGTGTAAGCTTTGAACGTAAAGATAAAAAACGTCAACAAATTTCTGTTATCCCTGCATAATTTTATAACCTCTTTAGCTGCTCCTTTTGGGGCATCTTCTTTTCAGATCTAGATTATTGGTAAAACTTCTATAATCTGGAAGTCTTATTAATACTCTAAATATTTTCCACACTTTAAAAGGCTTATATAATGTTTACAGATAAAGTCGAAATTGTTGTCAATTCTGGTCATGGTGGAGCAGGCTGTGTCGCTTTTCGTCGTGAAAAGTTCGTAACCAAAGGTGGACCCAATGGTGGAGATGGTGGTAAAGGTGGCGATGTCTACTTTGAAGTCGATAATAACTCTCACACACTTGCAGGTTTTAAAGGGAATAAACACCTCAAGGCTGAAAACGGGCGTCCGGGTGAAGGGTCTCGCTGTACGGGTAAATCGGGTAAAGATCTCATCGTAAAAGTACCCCCTGGAACACAGATCTCTGACCTTGAAACTGGTGAGGTGCTCCTTGATATGGTAAATCACGGAGATAAAAAGAAGTTTTTGTCCGGTGGTAAAGGTGGCCTTGGAAACTTTCATTTTAAATCTTCAAGTAATCAAAAACCGATGTATGCCCAACCGGGTATCAAAGGTGTGAAAAAAAGTCTTGTTTTAGAGCTTAAACTTATTGCAGATGTAGGACTTGTAGGATTCCCTAATGTAGGTAAATCAACGCTTATCTCTACGATCTCTAATGCCAGACCGGAAATTGCCAACTATGAATTTACCACACTAACTCCAAAGCTTGGAGAAGTTTCAGTTTCTGAATATGAATCTTTTGTCATGGCGGATATTCCGGGGATTATCGGTGGTGCCAGTGAAGGTAAAGGTCTGGGACATGAGTTTTTAAAACATATTGAGCGTACGGGTGTGCTGCTTTTTATGATCGATTTGGGGAATTATCGCACACTTATCGAACAGTATGAAACGCTGCAAGCGGAACTCAAAAACTTTTCTCAAAAGCTTTCAAAGCAGAAATTTGCTATTGCGTTAACACGAACCGACCTTTATCAAGACACAGATTTAGAGCCGATGATCAGTGATTTTATTAAAGAGATTGGATTAAAGCCATCGAAAAAGTCACGTTTTGGTTTTGATGTGGCTTTACCTTTTTATGAACGCGAAGAGGATGATATGACAACTGGTAATGATCAACCCTATTTTGTGGCAGCGATCTCTTCTGTTATGCAAAGAAATGAAAAAGCTTTATCATTTGCACTGTATGATATCGTGGTCTCTAAACGTAACGAAACAAAAGCGTAAGGTTAACAAATGAGTAAGCGTGTTATCTTTATGGGAACACCCGATTATGCCGATCAGATTTTTAAAGCATTAATTGAAGACCATGCATTAGATGTCGTCGCTCTTTTTACACAACCAGATAAACCGGTAGGACGTAAAAAAGTCTTAACACCTCCGGCACCTAAAGTAAGAGCCGAAGAGGCAGGCATAGAAGTGTTTCAGCCTGTCTCTTTAAAAAAAGAAGATTTTTCACAAACCATTGCTGATCTTAAACCGGATTACATTGTCGTTGCTGCTTATGGCCAGATTTTGCCCCAATCTATTTTAGATATTGCACCTTGCATCAATCTTCATGCTTCTATCTTACCAGCCTATAGAGGTGCCAGTCCGATTCAGCAATCACTCTTATCGGGGGATAAAACAACAGGTGTCACAGCTATGCTTATGGATGTGGGTATGGATACAGGTGATATTATTGATATCAAGCCTTATGATATTCCTAAAGATATGGTCAGTTTTGAACTCTTTGAAGCCTTGACAGAAGTTGCCGTGGATCTTACCTTGGAAGTACTGCACCATTATGATGATTATACGCCTCAGGCTCAGAATGATAGTGATGCAACTTACTGTAAAAAAATTCAAAAAGCGGATGGTGAAGTTGCTTTTGATGATGCTGTTGCATTGATCAACCGTTATCGGGCTTTCACACCATGGCCGGGTATCTATTTAGCCTCAGGGCTTAAGCTCAAAGAGGTGGCTCTAGCTAAATCCGAGGGTGCCTTTGAAGCTGGAAAAATTATAGCTATTGAGAAAGATCGTATTGAAGTGGGCTGTGATAAAGGAAGTGTTTATATCTCCCGAGTGCAGCCGGTTTCCAAAAAAGAGATGGATATAAAAAGTTTTATCAATGGACAGAGACTCAATCTTGAAGATCATATCTCTTAAGCGTGTTGATTCAACACAGAGCTATCTTATAGAACAGATCAAACAAAAAAAGATTGCAGAGCCGACCCTGGTGACGGCTAAAGTACAAAGTGCCGGTCAGG
>JBFHUP010000316.1:0-2508 GCA_041589975.1 Sulfurimonadaceae bacterium
ATACCCGTTGATGTGATCATATCCATACCTTTACGACCCTCTTGTGAAAGCATCGCAAAATTTCCTAACTGAGCGATCTCAGTTTTAGTTGTGATATTACCTGTTGCCGTAGTTGCAGTATTCCCAATAGAAGCAGCGATAGCTTGATTTGAGTATGCACCGACCTGGAACTCTTTATTAGAGAACTTACCGTCAAGTAGATTTCTACCATTAAATGAGGTTGTTAGAGCGATATTGTCAAGCTGTTCCATAAGACGGTTAACATCTTTTTGAATCGCATTACGTGAATCATTTGACTGATTATCAGAAGCCGCTTGAATCGATTTCATTTTGATCGTATCAAGGATCTTGATCTGCTCATCCATGGCCTTATCCGCTGTCTGGATAATACCCATAGCATCATTCGCATTGGCAATCGCTTGACCTAATGAAGAAGCCTGACTTCTTAAACTATCCGCAATCGCAAGACCTGATGAATCATCAGCGGCCTTATTAATACGTAAACCTGAACTTAATTTTTCTAGAGAGTTATCAAGTTGTTTGTTCGTATGAACACCTAGTCTGTGTGCATTCATTGCACCAATGTTTGTATTAATTCTAAAACCCATAATAAATCCTTTTCGGGTAAATTTTTTCAGCTTCCTTGCTGTTAAAAATAAGATCGACAGCTTCAAAAAAAACTTTAACAAAAAAAAAGAAAATTTTTTATTTTTTAACAGGATTTTTAAAATTGAGAAAGAGAAATTGTGTGGGGAGAAAAACTTCAAAAAAAGCTTTTGAAGTTCTTTTAAGGACGTTTTTTCAGAATATTAAGGATATTTTTTAAGCCCAAACTAAGGGCAAAACTTTTAACATTATTGCAATAATTTCATTACATTTTGTTGAATACTGTTAGCTTGAACCATGGCGTAAGAACCCGATTGAGCCAAGATATTGTACTTGGAAAACTCAGCTGATTCTTGAGCAAAGTCGGCATCCCGAATTTGGGATTCCGCAGCCGTGACATTCACTTCGGTTACTGAGATATTATTCACCGTTACGACTAACTGATTGTAAATCGAACCCAAATCTGCACGAATGGCATCGAGTTCTTTCGTTGCCGCTTCGGCCAGATCCATAGTTCGCATCGAACCTTCGCGAGTTCGAAGCAGCCCGATAGGATCACCTTCACGAACCCCTGTACTTTTGATCTCAAAGAGTTGATGGGCATCTACGATCTCATCCAAAGAGACTGCCTCTTCATTTTTCTGGATCAAACCTTCATCGATGAAGTGCTCACTGCTTACTTTCATCACACCCAGTTCACTGCGGCTAAAAGCGATATGACCAGCGATGACACCGTCTGAAATACCTGCAGTATTGGTCAGACCTTCCAGTGCCATGGCCCTACCATCAGATACCAAAGTCAAAGTACCGTCTGATTCCAGGTTAGCAGAAACACCGGTTTCTGCTTTTTTAGCATTAATCGCATTGACCAGTTTGTTATCGACATCCGATTCACGAAGCGTATCACCGTGACCTAATATCGTATAACCATTGATGATAATATCTCTTGGCAGTGCTCCGCCTTCGACTTTCGTAATAGCATTGGCTTCTACGACAGCATTGGCTTTGATACCGTGATCTGCTGTTCCCAGATTGATCTGCTGTGCAGCCCAACCCAGACCGGTTCCAACCGTTCCATTGCCATTGGCATCGGTAAGTTGCACACCCGGAAGCTTGACCCCTTCAACCGTAAACTGGATATAGTCAGATCCTCGGTATGCTTTACCCAGAGTCTTTCTATCTGCCATTTTAATATCAACAGCCGTAGGATCAATCGTTTGATCAAATTCGATTTCTGTTTGTCCCGGATTAGATAGTGAATCCAACCCTGTAATAGTCACTGTTTGAAAAGAGCCGTCACTGCGTTTGACTTCGATCTTATCACCAATCGCAAAACCTGTAGCATCTTTAATGACACCATTATTAAAACTATCAAAGTCAATCTGCTCTTGGGCTGTTTGTACGATAGAAAAATTGGTACCGATTTCAAGATCTTTTTCCAAACCTTTATGGAGGCCAAAGGTCGTCAGACCGCCTTCAACACCCATAATTTCAGTAATCTTGTAATCACCGACACCGCCAATACGAATAGTATCACCAATACCAATACCCTCCATACCTTCAGAAGTAAAGGCTTTGACCCCTTTAAAACCCTTTTCGGTAAGCGTTCCAAAATTACCAATTTGTGCAATGGCATCTTTGGTTGTCACATTACCTACGGCTGTCGTAGAGGTATTACCTATAGAGGTCGCAATGGTCTGATTACTATACGCACCGATTTGAAACTCTTTATTGGAGAACTTCCCATCCAGTAGGTTCCTGCCGTTAAATGAGGTCGTATGTGCAATATTATCGAGCTGTTCCATAAGACGGTTAACATCTTTTTGGATCGCATCGCGTGAGAGATTGGATTGATTATCTGAAGCTGATTGGATCGCTTTCATCTTGATGGTATCAAGAATC
>JBFHUP010000317.1:0-2469 GCA_041589975.1 Sulfurimonadaceae bacterium
CAGGGTGATTTTAAGCCATACACTGTAAAAATCATCTAACACACGTTCCAGTGAGATGGCCATACGCAAATAGACCGTTTGATTAAAAAGCTCGACAGCTTTAGCTACATACAAAAAGTCATATCCAAAAGATTTAGAGTGACGGATAATGATACCATAGCGGCTTTTTTGGGCTCTTTTGATCTCAGCTCTTCTTGCATGATTGTCCATCTCATCCGCATCTTTATGGCTTTCAGCCAGTACCAGACCTGTTTTGGCAATAACGGTCATCCGAAGTTCGGTGTTATTTTTGACATTCTCGGCAATATCATCAAAGTTTCTTTTATTGGCCAGTTGCGGTTCAATCAATGCAATACTGTTTTTAAGCTGTTGGGTTGATTGGTTCACTTCGATAGTGCGTAGGATAAAGTAACTGATGATCCCAAGAACGATAAAGGTCGCTCCAAAGATAAATAAAAAGTTATAAAGAAATATTTGGTGAACTCTTAACAAAGCGTGTATCCCACCCCTCTGACAGTCTTAATATAGTTCTTCTCTTTATGCGGATCAATTTTTTCTTTCAGGCGGTTAATGGCGACATTAACCGTTCTGTCTTGAAAATATTCATCACTTTTCCAGACATGCTCTAAAAGATAGTCCCGTTCTAAGACATTGGTTTTGTTTTCGATAAAGGTTGCAAGTAGATCAAATTCCAGTTTGGTTAACTCTACAGGCTCTTGCTCAATGAGTACCGAACGACTGGCACGATTCATAGAGATATCTCGATAGGTGAGCAGTTCATGTTCAGTGGAGCTTTTTTGGGTACGTTTCAGGATCGCTTTGACTCTAAGCAGAAGCTCTTTCATGTTAAAAGGTTTGGTCATGTAGTCATCCCCGCCGCTTTCAAAACCCTCTTCGATTTCATGGGTTTGATCTTTGGCACTTAAGTAGATGACCGGTGCGTTAAATCCAAGATCCCGCTCTTTTTTGATAAATTCGCTGCCTTCAATGCCGGGGAGATTGCGATCCATGATGACCAAGGAGACATCCTCTTCATCAAAGACTTCACTGACACGTTTGGTATTAAGAAATCCAAGGACTTCATAACCCTCTTTTTCGAGGTTATACTCCAAGAGCTCCAGAAGATCCTGTTCATCTTCAACAACAACAATAAGGGGTTTCATTTTTTCACTTTTTTTCAGATTTTATAGATTGTAGCATAAGAAGATTTCATTTTTGCTACAAATAAACGATTTACTGTTAAGTGCATTTTAATGTTTTTTTAAATGAAAAATGACTACTCTCTTTGTGAAGATATCTTACAGGAAGAGTTTCAAAGGCAAATTATGCGGGCAAACATACTTTTTTTACAACAACACTCTTTGAATGAAGGGGAGTTGATTGGATTGTTAGAACATGAAGGGTGTCATGTTTCTATCAGTCGATTGGCTGCATTTGATGATTTAGAAGATCTTTTGCTTAATGAGAAGGTAGATCTGTTTGTCATTGAAGATAGTCATGACTCCTTAATTGCTTATGCCCAAAAACTGCTTTCTCTTCCTTTTAAGATTGAGTTTCCGGTACTTTATGTGATGCCTGAAGATAATGAATGGACCCGTTTAGAGCTTCAAAACTTGGCTGCCAATCATATTATTTTTGGCCCCCAGACCATGCATAACCTGGCCTCCTTTATTGATCTGATAATCTTAAAAGATCGTTATCAAAAAGAGCTGCAAACCATGAGCGGATATATTACCGAGGCGACAGTGGTATGTGAAAAAGATGATGAGGGAGATTTTGTTTTTAAAAATCTTAATAAGGTTTTTGTTAATCTTGAAGGGGTTAAAGCTGAAACGCTTATCGGGAAAAAGGTCAAAAACAGCAATCTGGTATTTGGATTAAAAAATATTTTGGAAGATATGGAGGAGGTGTACGAAAAACAAAGTGCCATTCATATGCCTAACTACTTCTATATCAAGGATGAAAAAAGAGAGTGGTGTGATGTCTATATCTATGCTCCAAATCCTGATCAGGTCTCAGTGATATCAGCTGACCTTTCAGAGATAAAGCGGGCCCATGATAAGTCAGTGCAAAGTAACCGCTATTTACAGACCATTCTTAATGCCCAGCACCATATTATTTATATCACAGATGGCGAAAAGCTTATCAATACCAATCAGGCCTTTTTGGACTTTTTTGAGTGTGATACGATGCATGCATTTATTAAAAGTCATGGAAGTGTATGCAACATCTTTGAACCGGCAAAAGAGCCATTTTATATCGATACCAATGAACCGAAATGGCATAGAAAGGTTGCAGATAATAAAGAGAACCGTTATAAAATCCGAATTCAACATCATCAAGGTATAAAATTCTTTTTCCCTTCCGTAGAGGTGATAAACATTGATGATAAAGAGCAGTACGTAGTAGTCTTAACGGATATTACGGAACTGGAGTCTGAAAAAGAGAAGCTTCGTCTTTTAGCTATGA
>JBFHUP010000318.1:0-2456 GCA_041589975.1 Sulfurimonadaceae bacterium
ACCAAAAAGGTACGGCTTTAGGTTGGGGAAATACCTTTGGGTATATGGGAAGTTTTTTAGGTGGTGCGGCAGCAGGTTATCTACTGTTGGATCGTGAAAACTTGGGTATGATTATCGCCATTATTGCAGCTGTGTGGTTTGTATGGACGATGTTTATTATGAAAAACCCGGTTAAAACCTCGCATCTTTATCTGCCACTGGATGAGTTTGATGAAGCCAAAGCCCATGCTTTAGATCATGAAGCTCTGATCGAATGGCACATCAATGAAACAGAAGGTATGGCGATCTTTAAACTTAAAGCTGCCATGATCTCCACGGATGACTTTAAATATCTTGTGATTAAACAGGGATAACAATGAAGATCGTCTTTTTAGATGCATTGACTCTGGGTGAGGATGTCAGCTTTGATGCGTTAGATGCATTGGGGGAGTGTAGCTATCACCCTACAACGCGTTCTGATGAGACGTTGGTGCGTATTAAAGATGCTACGGTTGTTATTACCAATAAAGTTCTGATAACGGCTGAGATGATGGATGCTACGCCAACACTTAAACTTATTTGTATTGCAGCTACAGGGATGAACAACGTAGATCTGGATGCAGCCAAGCAGCGTGGTATCGAAGTTAAAAATGTTGCGGGGTATTCAACGGATTCGGTTGTACAGTTGACCTTTTCGATGCTTTTTTATCTTATCAACAGCAGCCGCTATTATGATGATTTTGTCAGAGATAAACATTGGCAGATGAGTGAACTTTTTACCCATGTGGGGCGTCCTTTTGCCGAGCTTGCAGGTAAGACCTGGGGGATCATCGGTATGGGTACAATTGGCCAGAAAGTGGCCAAGATTGCTTCTGCTTTTGGGTGTGAAGTGATCTACTACTCAACATCGGGTAAAAACAAAGACCAAAAGTTTCATCGGGTACATCTGGATCATCTTTTAGCTGAGTCAGATATCCTATCGATCCATGCACCACTTAATGATGCAACCCAAGATCTTCTACATTATGAGAATATGAAACAACTTAAAGATAATGCGACACTTCTTAATTTAGGACGCGGAGGCATTATCAACGAAGCGGATTTGGCACGAACCATTAAAGAAAAACCGATCTATGTCGGTTTGGATGTCGTGACCAAAGAGCCTATCAGTGTGGACAATCCTCTGTTAGAAGTGCAAAATGAGCGTCTTTATATCACCCCGCATATCGCATGGACTTCGATCGAAGCACGACAACGCCTGCTTGCTGCGATAGTAGATCATATCAAAACTTTCAAAGCAGCTTTACATAGCGTTTGATCCAAGCCTCTATCTTATACGATAGCAGGCTGTAAACAATCAATACGGCTGATAAAAACAGTGTCAGCATAAAACCAAATCCCATAAAAGTAAAAAGCGATACGGGTAAAAGTGTTGAGGTTATCAAATAGGGCAGCAGCGGAATAAACCCGACAACGATCATAAGCCATCTCCAGCGAATGCCTAGTAAAAGAGTTAGCAACAGAGGATAAAGGTAAAGCCCATACAGATAGTAGGCCTCTTTAGGTATATAGATTCGGGTCTTGAGTTCCGGTTCAAATAGATAGACCATTTTGAGGATACTTTCAAGCTCATAGGGTGAAAAAGGCAGAGAAAAGCCTGACTTGCTGATATAACCATAAGAGATCCATGGCATAAAAAAAGCCAGCAACAACAAAACGATGATAATGAGTCTAAAGCGTCTGATGAGAGCTTTGAAAATCGCTTGCTTGATGGGTGACTCCTTTTTGTGACACTATAACAAAATCACCTTCTAAAAAGAAGTCTCTTGATCTTTTTAAAACGAAATAGCAATAATAGTAAAATAATAGCAGTGTAGATAAGCGGGGTTAGGGTGATGATTTTTTGACTTAAAAGATAGTGAACGATGATAAAAACAGCAGCAAGATAGACGAACTGATGCCACTTTACAAAACGTCTAAAGCGTTGTTTGGTCGAGGTCAGAGCCATAAAAAAGAGGATCAAAAAACTTGCCATGCCAAAAAAGATAAACTTTTTATCAGCGGCTTCTTGTAGCAGTGAAGTAAAACTCAGATCGTGATCAAGCAAGAGATATAAAAACATATGTCCCAAAGCGTAAAAAAATGTGATCAAGCCTAAGAGTCTTCGATGTTTGATAAGATTTATCTTGGTCACGGTTCGTATGGGTGAAACGGTAAGCGTAGCTATGAGAAACTGTAAAGCAGTGATCCCAGTGATATCAGAGATAAACTTGATGGGATCGGTCGGCAGATCAAAAAAGAGTCTATAGATAAGATAACTAAGCGGAATAAGAGCCAGAATCCATATAAGGAGTTTGATTTTCATTAAAAAAACTTTTTAAGATCCATATTTTTATACATCGAAGCTACCTCTTTTTGATAGCCGTTAAAAAGCAGGGTGTCTTGTTTAAAAAACTTACCCAAAACCCGTTCTCTTG
>JBFHUP010000319.1:0-2450 GCA_041589975.1 Sulfurimonadaceae bacterium
GCTTTGGCTGGGGCCAATGATGCGTTATGGCACTGGGATATACAACGAGAGATTGTTTTTTACTCTTCGCGGATGCAGGAAATTTTAGGCTTTGAAGATAAAGAGTTCTCCAATACGATTGATGATTGGATTGATTTGATCCATCCTGAAGATCAACAACGAGCTAAGGATTTGATGCAGTTAAACCTGGAAGCGATCACCAATGAGTATAAAATAGAGTATCGTATGGCCTCTAAGGGCGGGCATTGGAAATGGATACGCGTAAGAGCCAAAACCGCTTTTGATGATACAGGCAATGCTTTGCGAATGGATGGCATCTGTACTGATATCACACAAGAAAAAGAGACGATGATCCGCAATCAGCAAAAAACAAAAAGTCTTGAATCTGCCCAAGAGATTGGACATTTAGGTAGCTGGGAGTGGGATATGGCTTCAGGCGATTTAACCTGGTCTGATGAGGTGTATCGTATCTTTGGTGAGAGACCCCAAAGTTTTCCGGCTACTTATGACGCATTTAAATCTTATATTCCACAAGAGTATATAGATGGTTTGGAGCAGGCAATCGAGCAGGCTATTACCCATAAGACACCTTATGAGTATGATCATGAGATTATCAGGCGTGATGGGCTTAAACGTTTGGTTAGAGAAGCGGGTTATGTGCTTTTTGATATTGAGGGCAACCCCAAAGCCATGTTTGGAACAGTTTTAGATATTGATTCGGTCGTGGAAGTCAAAACTACCAAGCGGGAAAATGAAGAGCTTAATGAGCTGCTTAAAAAGTTCGATGAAAATGTTATCGCTTCCAATACGGATACCAGAGGAATCATCACGTATGCCAGTAAAGCTTTTAGTCAAATAAGCGGCTATAGCCATGCCGAGTTAATAGGAGCTCCACAAAATATTGTACGTCATCCCGATACACCCACTGAGCTCTTTAAAGATCTGTGGGAAACAATCACCTCAGGAAAAACGTGGCAGGGAGAGATTAAAAACAGACGTAAAGATGGTACACATTATTGGGTCTATAATACTATTTCACCGGTTTTTGATAAAAAGGGCATTATTACAGGATACAGTGCTATCAGACATGATCTGACCCACGAAAAAGAGGCAGAGCTTTTGCATAAACGTTTGGAGCTTAAGTCCCAAGAGTTAATGATGCTTAACAGGGAGTTGGAACAGCGTATTAACCAAGCTGTAGCTGAGAGTAAAAGCAAAGATCACCTGATGGCTCAGCAAAGCAAACTCGCCTCCATGGGGGAAATGATAGGCAATATTGCCCACCAATGGCGACAACCGTTGAATGCTTTGGGTCTATTGTTGCAAAAACAGCAGATCTTTTTTGATAAAGGGGTGTTAACCTCTGAAAAGATGAAAGAGAATGTTCAAAAAGGGAGTGATCTCATTCAAAAGATGTCCACGACCATTGATGACTTCAGGGACTTTTTCAAGCCCAATAAAGAGAAGAGTAATTTTGATGTCAAAGAGGCGGTAGAGGATACGGTAGCTTTAGTCAATGCGGCTCTTTACAACCAAAATATCAGTTTTTCTACGGATATGCAGGAGGGACTGATTGTATATGGATATAAAAATGAGTTCTCTCAAGTTATTTTGAATCTGGTCAATAATGCCAAAGATGCACTGGTTGAGCAAAAGCGTCAGGATGGTGAAATTTTGATTCGCAGTTATATTGAGGGTGATTACATTCATGTAGATGTCAGTGACAATGCAGGCGGTATCAGCGATAAGATCATCGAAAGCATCTTTGAACCCTATTTTACAACCAAAGATGAGGGAAAAGGAACGGGAATCGGTTTGTATATGTCTAAGATGATTATTGAAGAGAATATGGGAGGGTTTTTAAGGGTTGAAAACAGCGGCAAAGGAGCTGTTTTCACGGTTGCTCTCAAACTTGATAGCGAGTGACCTCAGACTAGAATCACTTCCGCAGAGTAGTTTTCGATAGGCAGAGCCTGAGCCTCATCGCTGACGGCTTTTTTGGCTTTACGTTTACCGCCGTAGTGCTCTTTAAACTCATCTTTAAAAGTTTTAAAGAAGTCATGAAACTGATCCGGTCCTAAAACACCGATAGCCCAGATATGACCCTTTTTATCCACTTCTAAAACGACAGATGCCAAGGCTTCATTAGCCGGACCCGCTACCTGCTTGGCTCCCTCTTTGGGGTCAAAGGCAGAGAGATGTGAAGCACAAACGATCATCCCTTTTTTATCACAAGACATCGTCTTTTTTTGTCCGGAATAACTGACAAAATTGATATCCGGTTTCGGGTGGCTTAGCTGATGCGAACAGATAGCCGAATAGGCTACCAGACTGCCTGTAGCTCCGACACCCCCTTTCCATATATAGCTCTCCCCTTTGGCACTTTTAAGCGTGATATTTTTGGCTGTTTTATCTTTGAGCTTGATCATCATCGTCGGTGTGGCCCTAAA
>JBFHUP010000320.1:0-2430 GCA_041589975.1 Sulfurimonadaceae bacterium
TCATTGTCAATCAAACACTCACCGTCTCACTCACCACCCACAATGACGACGCCGAAGCTTTCATAATCAGTGAAGCTCTACACAGCTATTTTCATCTCGATGATATTACTCATGCCACGGTCAAAGGTTTAGAAAACATCTCTTATATCGATCAACTGGATCACAACACTATCAAAAGTTCATCACACCCTCTCACCATCCATAAAGAAGTCGATCGAGCCTATATCAATACCAACAACAAACTCACACTTACGGACAGAAACAAAACCGTAACCATGATAAGCAGAGGTTCCTCTTCAACCGTTGTCTGGAACCCTTGGATAGAAAAAAGCGGCCAAATGAGTGACTTTCATACCGATGGCTATAAAAAGATGCTGTGCATTGAAACAGCCAATGTTTATGATAATCTCATAAGCATCGATCCGCAAAAGAGCCACACTATGGAAGTGCAGATCATAACTACCCTTTAAGCTCTTTATGGCAATTCCCATGCACTCTATGATAGGCCCTCTTACAATAGTGCTAATAAATAATCATAAAAATGCCTAAAAAAAGACCAGTATTTCTTAAAAAAGCATTCCCTCTTTCGATACCATGTGTCAAAATAACTTAAAAAGATAAATTATGCGAATCGCAATCCCCATCGATGAAGAGGACATGGTCTACAAACTTAACCCATGGACTGCACCCTACTTTGATATCTACACCATAGATGGAGACGGCAAAAAAGCACAATGCCATTTCATAGAAAAGCGAACCAATCCATGGCTGGGAGAAGATGAGAGTATCATCTGTGACCCTATGGCCTGCCAAGATGGATGCAGTGATATAATCAAAGCCGATATTAATCACTTAGCCGATCACTACATCATTTTAGAAGTCGTCAATGATTGTGATTATCTTATCGCTCGAACCTTTTGCAGCAATATCGAAAGAGTCATGACAAACAGCGGTATCAAGATTTTTGAGATCAACCCATTTATCAACAACTCTAAATCTGCCATACACAATCTGGTTTTATCACAAAAAATTGCCCGCAACATTGAGATGGGCTGACTCTTTTACGCTTTAGTCTGCGTTCAACCTAAACGCCAACACGCCTTAGGCCTCTTTTTATAAAGCTTCGATACAATAAAAACCATAATACATTTTGCACAAAAGGTCATTGATGAAAGTAGATAAATATGATGTTGCAACAGAGTCCGGTAACGCTATCTGGATCTTAGTAGAACATGGTACGGATATGGACCGATTTGAAATGCCTGCAGGCTACGGCATCAATGGCTTTATAGAGAGTTTTACATTAGAAGAACGACCGGAGATCAATTATGAACAAGCCCTCGATCGCCTCAAAGTCAAAGGGTGTTATTATGGAACGACCTTTAGCGGGTGTTCTGTTAAATAGCACAGGCCTTAGGCTTAAACTTTTAGACTGGTCCAGACATAATGCGTACTATTTTTCATTTTGGTTTTTAACAAATCTTCTACAAAATGATTTTTTTCATAAAACAGATTCAAGCTTTTACTGATCGAAAGCAGTGCTATCGTATCAAATTCTTTTTTTAAACACGCTATTAAATAACTCCCTAAACCATTTTTTTGATAATAGGCATCGATAGATATTTGATTGATATAGATCTCTTTTAAAAGTTCATCTTTTATCTTATACTCTATAAAACCCACGATAGCGATATCCAAATAGAGATCAAGTCTATGACTGTAGTGGCCTTCATGACGATACGCTGTTGTAAAAGTTACGGGATTAGTGTTTTCATTACTTAGGGTAAATGAACTCCCAGAGGTTGTGCTGATAAGTGCTTTTATGGTGGGTTCTCTTTAGGGTGTACATCCATTATAAATAAAGATGTATCGTGAAAAAAAGCCTAACAAAAATCACTTCGTGTCAATTCAAGCTGATCTAGGCTTTAGTAGGGTTCATCTGTTTTTATAGGAGCTATAAAAACGTAGTCAAATACAGATCTTATATTTGAAATTATAAGCAGTATAGCGTACTAAGGCATGGTAAAAATCCATACGTTTTGATTAGACCAAAGTTTTAATAATTGTGTTATGGAAACAAAGAATATATAGTACAATAGCTCACAATCAACCCTTTATTTGTAAGATCAGGAGAGAAGATGATACGCAAGATAGTTTTTATAGCACTGGCTTTATTTTTCATCGGATGTGAATCAAAAACAGAGACACCATACCAAAAAGCACAAAAAATCGTTGAGACAATCGTCTCGTTTCATGAAAACTTGGTGCGTCTCTCTATCCATGCCATCCCCAAGGGTGAAACAAAAAGCCGTATCATTGCCTGTAATGTGAAAAAAAAGATAGGTATATTTTCCCATCCTGAAGACATCCAAGCCATCACAGAAAAAAAGACGACACTGCTTCATGAAGACAACAAGATAGATATCACGA
>JBFHUP010000321.1:0-2429 GCA_041589975.1 Sulfurimonadaceae bacterium
CTTTTATGCTGTAAGTGGCCATGATATGGCATCGATGGACTGGGAGATCGAACACCTTATTTTGGAGATTGCAGAGATCTTCTTCTTCCTTTATGTGGCGATGACTTTTATCGAGTCTCTTATTGAACGTGGTGTCTTTGGAGCACTTAAAACTAAATTGATTGCCAAGGGTTACAGCTACAGTAAGCTCTTTTGGGTCACAGGGCTTTTAGCGTTTTTTATCTCTCCAGTAGCAGATAACTTAACGACGGCACTGATTCTTTCTACTGTTTTGGTTACGATTGAAAAAGAGAATAAAGCTTTCTTGGTTCCGGGTGCAGTTAATATCGTTGTCGCAGCCAATGCGGGTGGTGCGTGGTCACCATTTGGAGATATCACAACGCTCATGGCATGGAGTGCAGGTAAAGGTGAATTTATAGATTTTCTATTCCTTTTCCCATCTTCAATTATTGGGTGGTTGGTTACAGCTTACCTTTTAAGCCGCTTTGTTCCTAAAGGTCATCCAGCTGATACGTCTAAAGAGGGCGATGAAAATATCGAAATCCTTAAGGGTGGTAAAGTGATTGTAGGACTTGGTGTCTTTACAATCGCTATTGCTGTTATCGGAAAACAAGTGATGCACTTACCGCCAATGTGGGGTATGCTGTTTGGTCTTTCACTGCTTAAACTTTATACGTATCGTCTCAATAAAAAGCATGGTGAAGATGTCAATATCTATCATGCGATCAGTAAGGTTGAAAATGATACCTTGCTCTTTTTCTTTGGTATCTTAGCAGCCGTTGGTGCTTTACACTTTGCTGGATTCTTAGGTTATGCGGTGAAGCTTTATGAAATGTTCTCACCGACAGCGGTGAATGTGGGTGTTGGTTTCCTCTCTGCAGTCGTTGATAACGTTCCTGTAATGAGTGCGGTACTTAAAGCAAGTCCTTCACTTGGTCTGGATCAGTGGTTATTGGTTACGCTAACAGCTGGTATCGGTGGATCACTCATTAGTTTTGGTTCTGCAGCCGGTGTGGGTGTTATGGGTAAACTTAAAGGTGTCTATACCTTTACGGCTCACATGAAACTTGCTTGGACAATTCTAATTGGCTACGTTATCTCTATTGCCATTTGGTATGTTCAATTTGAAGTTTTAGGTCTTTATATTAAACATTAATCTAATATATAGTATCCTTTCATATAGAAAGGGTACACTCCCCGACAAAAGTACTCTCTTACACTCCTGACATAGAAATTAAAGGTATTTATAATGACAAATGTAAGCATTATAGTTTTAGATTTTGGTTCTCAATATACCCAGCTGATTGCACGACGTTTACGTGAAGAGCGTGTTTATTGTGAGATCGTCCCTTACTACACCAAAGTGGCAGAAATCAAAGCGAAAAATCCTCAAGGGATTATCCTAAGTGGTGGACCGTCATCTGTGTATAACAAAGATGCTTATGAAGTGGATCAAGATATATACAAAATGGGTCTTCCTGTGTTGGGTATCTGTTACGGTATGCAAAGAATCGCAGTAGATTTTGGCGGTTCGGTCATCCGTAGTGATCATCACGAATATGGTAAAGCCGAGTTGAGCATCAAAAATATGGACAATCCGCTATTTAGCGAAGTGGATAATGACGGTATCGTGTGGATGTCGCATTCTGATAGAGTCGATCAACTGCCAGAAGGGTTTGAAACGATTGCTTATTCAGATAACTCACCTTATGCTGCGATTGCCAATCTGGAAAAAAATATCTATGCGATGCAGTTTCACCCGGAAGTAAACCACTCACAAGAGGGTTATTTGATGCTTCGTAACTTTGCACGTAATATTTGTGGCGTGACAGAGAAGTGGAAGATGGAGCACTTCCTTAAAGAACAGATCGCAAAGATTCGTGAAACAGTAGGTGACGGTAAAGTACTTTGTGGTTTAAGCGGTGGTGTGGATAGTTCTGTAGTAGCTGCGATGCTCTATGAAGCGATTGGTGATCAGTTAGTGCCTGTATTTGTAGATAACGGACTGCTTCGTAAGGGTGAACGTGAGCAGGTAGAAGAAGTCTTTAAGATTAATCTTAAGGTCCCTTTGGTGGTTGTAGATGCTCGTGAAAACTTTTTAGGAAAGTTAGCCGGTATTTCTGATCCGGAACAAAAGCGAAAGATTATTGGACACACTTTTATCGAAGAGTTTGAAGCTGAAGCTAAAAAGCATGACGGTATTAAGTTCTTAGCTCAAGGGACACTTTATCCGGATGTAATTGAATCGATCTCAGTAAACGGTCCGTCTGAAGTGATTAAGTCACACCATAATGTTGGGGGACTGCCAGATTGGATGGATTTCGAACTGATCGAGCCACTTAGAGAACTTTTTAAAGATGAAGTACGTAAGATCGGTTTAGAACTTGGTCTGCCAGAGAGTATGATCAACCGCCATCCATTCCCAGGTC
>JBFHUP010000322.1:0-2389 GCA_041589975.1 Sulfurimonadaceae bacterium
GCGATGTAATATCCCAAAATCTCATCAAAATCTTCCGGTTCATCCAAACCTTGAACGGTCCAATTACGATCTTTGATGATATAGGCATCTGACTTTTTATCCTCTTCGGCAAAAACCATATCCAGTCCCACAACCGAAGCTTCCATAGCGGCAAGATTATGGATCACTTGAGCGACATCCCGACGGTTCCAGGGCCACTGCCCCAAAGCTTTTAAAGATTTTTCATCGATATCAGCGATAACCACTTCACCTGTCGTAGGGATCGGTCCGCGAATATTAAACATAAAATCTCTAAGTCGATTATCTAAAGACTGAAATCCCGGTGGAATATGTAAATAGAGATAAAGCATGATAAATGAGGTAAATGCCGCAGTTAAAAGGTGTGTTACTATACGTCGTTTCATCGAATCACCCCTTAAACTTCTTGCAGAAATGGCTATATTATTTCATAAACTTTTTTAATCGTAGGTAAAGAAACGGCTATTATTTTGCTTTAATAATTATTCATTATAATTTCGCGATTTAAAGACAATTGTAAAATTGTCTGACTAAGGATAAAAATGCCTACCTATTTTGTGATTACCCTTTTAGAAGCGGGTTGGACCTGGCAAGACTTTCAGATGGACGGTATGGAGTATGATTACTGTACGACCGTACTTGACATTCCTGAAGAAGCTATCGAATATATTGAAGTCTTTGATCAGTCCATTGAGATTCAACTCATTGATGACCCAGAGCTTTTAAATGATGATTGGTACAGCCAACTGCATAATCTAGCTAAAGTGAGTGAAGCAGCAATCTAGCTGTAACACCCTCATCCACCTTTCTTTATACAACTTTTAATTTTTTACTCCAATACTTTTTTGATAAACAGAGCTTTTAAAATTAGTGTATAATCGCATTTATAATTACATCATCAAAGGCTTTTCATGTCCAAACTTCTTCATATCGTCTCTCTAGGCTGCAACAAAAACCTTGTAGATACGGAAGTGATGTTGGGACGACTAAAAGAGTATCAGCTTAGCGATGATGTGGCCAACGCTGATGTACTGATCATCAACACCTGCGGTTTTATTGATGCAGCTAAAGAGGAAAGCGTTAACACCATCTTAGATCTTCACAGCCAACGCAAAGAGGATTCGACACTGGTGGTTGCAGGATGTCTTTCCGAACGCTACAGAGAAGAGCTGGCTGTCGAACTGCCGGAGGTTGATCTTTTTACAGGTGTAGGAGATTACGAACGTATTGATGCCCTGCTTGAATCCAAAGAGTCTACCTTTTCGGATGAAGTCTATCTCATTGATGGAGCGGAACGTGTTGTAACCGGTTCCAGCTACCATGCCTATATCAAGATCTCCGAAGGGTGTAATCAGCAGTGCAGCTTTTGTGCCATTCCATCCTTTAAAGGCAAACTTAACTCCCGATCTTTAGACTCTATTGCCAAAGAGGTAGCGTCCTTAGTTGCCAAGGGGTATTATGATTTTAGTTTTATCTCCCAAGACAGCTCCTCTTTTTTACGTGATGAGAACATCAGTGACGGACTTATTCATCTGATCAAACGTATTGAGCTTATCGAAGGTGTGAAATCGGCTCGCATTCTTTATCTTTATCCTTCTACAACGTCGATGAAACTGATACAGACCATTGGGTCTTCCAAGATCTTTCACAACTATTTTGACATGCCAATCCAACATATCAGTGATCCTATGCTTAAAGTGATGAAACGGGGATTTGGCAAAGCCAAAACGGATGCCTTGCTGCAAGCCATGAGGGCATTGCCAAACAGTTTTGTCCGAACCGGTGTCATCGTTGGACACCCAGGTGAAACCGAAGAGAGTTTCCAAGAGCTGTGTGACTATCTCCAAGCCTTTAAGTTTGATCGGGTATCTTTGTTTAACTACTCTCATGAAGAGGGAACTACCGCCTTTAACATGGCAGAGATCGATGATGCGACCAAAGATCGTTGGATGGAGAAACTGCAAACCATTGTCGATGAGATCCACGAAGAAAAACTGCAAAAGATGATCGGCAAAACGATTGATGTAGTAGTCGACGGCCCAAGCGATGAGCATGAGTACCTGCTTTCAGCCAAAGCTGTTTTATGGGCTCCGGATATTGATGGAGAGATACTTATCAATGATAATGAAGTCGAAGGTTTTGAGCTCGGTAAAATCTATGCAGCTACTATCACAGAAGTTGCAGGATCTGTTCTGATTGCTACCCTTAAAGAGTCATGTTAAACCACGAAGATATCGATTTCACATCGTGTGAGAACCGCAAAAACCTTTTAGCCTTTTCAGCCGGTGTTGACTCCACGGCTCTCTTTTTTTTACTGCTGGATGCCCAGATCGCTTTTGATATCGCTATCGTTAATTACAACACCCGTCCA
>JBFHUP010000323.1:0-2378 GCA_041589975.1 Sulfurimonadaceae bacterium
ATCATCTTTTAGAAGTTACTGAAAGAGTTTAATAACAAACCTCTCTGCACTTGGAGAGATGAAAGGGGATTGATGTCTCTACTTGTAAAAGTTTTATTGTTAGGATTGTTGGCTTTAACAACCCTACGGGCTCATCAATGTCAATTCAATAATCAAAAATTCGATCCATTTGAGTATGTCAACTTTTGGAGACAAAGCTCTGGATTGCATCCACTTAAGCATAGTGCTGTTTTAGCAAAGGCGGCACTGAATCACTCCCGCTACCGAACCCGCTACAAAACAGGTCACTATGAACGTAAAGGAACGATAGGTTTTACCGGAAAGACCCCTTCTGATAGGGCTGTTTACGCAGGTTACCCTGTACGTTTGGCTACAGAAAATATCGCAGAAGCTATGTCGGCGATGCGGGGTGTAGAAAATTTAATGACTGCCATTTATCATCGTTTTGCTTTTCTTAATTACAACATCAATGAGATGGGCATGGGGGAGGCTAAAACCAAAGGCGGTAACACGATTTATACCTACGTTATGGGAAACTCCCTTTTAGCCCGAGAGTGCCGGCATAGCAGCTATAAAAAAAGAGAATCTCCTTTTTATCGTAATGTCTGCAAAGATAAATCGCAAAAAATTGCTGTCTCAACCAAAGAGCGTTTGGATGCAAGTCTGATAAGATATGCTCCCCGTTTTGTTTTGTATCCTTTTGAAAATGCAAGCTCCGTGATACCGGCATTTTATGAAGAGTTTCCTGACCCGCTACCGCGATATACTATGGTCGGAAACCCTTTATCTATCGAATTTCACCCCCGATATCTCAAGAAGAAGATAACCGTAAAGGATGTTCGTCTTAAAGACATCAAAAGCGGCAAGCAGATGGCACTGATCCCCTTATACCAACGTAATGATCCCCATAAAAAGCTTTTGGCAACACAATTTGCTTTTTTCCCAAAACAGCGATTGGAATGGGGACACAAATATGAAGCTCAATTGCGTTATAAAATTGGCAATGAACCCTACAGCAGAGATGTAATGTGGCGTTTTGAAACGGCTCAGTTGCCCTCTTTGTTGCAGATTGATAAAAAGCACAAAAAGTTTCATTTAAAGTAGCATCAAACCTATACACTTTACTTTAAGCCTGACAGGGATGCTGCACAAAGTAAAAAAAGTGTCCACCCAAGGTTTTCCTATAAATATTATAAAGGCACTAAGTTACAGCAGCATATTATCGATAGTATGACGCTGCAAGTTTGTTTGCACGGTAAATCAGGTAGCGTATTTAAAGTGAGAAATGAGTCAGCTCTGAGAGTTCGAGAGGTAGAGCTGATTTTAGAGTAGCATGCCTACTTAAAAATATCCAAAAGACTCAGTCCGATCTCAAATGCGATCAACCAGATAATGATCCACTCCAAGAAAGAGCTGTGGTTATGATCCAGTAGGTCTATGATAGTGCGTACATCATCTTTAAGGCTGGTAAGCTTATACTCAAGCACTTCAAAACGCTCTTTGATCTCTAAAATACTTTCAAGTTGATTGTAGAGCTGTTCTGCAGTTTCATGTTCCCATAAAATATTGGGTTTATCCAGCAGGTAAAGATCCAGTAGGAGTTCATGCCGAAAGCGTGCGATATCTTGAGAGAGTCTGGAGAGCTTTTTTTTGCTAAAAATAGAGTGGCGTTTTTTCTCAAAAAGTATATTGATTTTTTGAAATAGATCTTCTGATTGCAGTTCGTAAAACTCCAAAGCAACACTTTGAGAAACGACATGGGCAATGATAGCAATGAGTGTCGGATCTAACATCTGCACGGCAATAAGCTGGTTGTCTATTTCAAAAGCTTGACTTAAGTGTCTGTCGTGTTTGATCGGGTAATACTCATGGATAGTGTTGGCATAACCTCCTATAATGCCCAGCTGTTCCAGATATTTTTGGATCGTAAGGTCATCAAAGTTAATAAAACTTAATACATGAAATTTGGTATAAAATACCCATTTGTCTTCCAGTTGAGCACTGAAAGTTTTTTCAATGGCACGTTTAAAAGTGATGTTAAAAGTTGACTCTATGAACTCTTGCGTGATGGTTCGCGGAAGTGAAATGGATAGTATATGCATCATGGCTGCTGCCTAGTGTTAAAATAAAATGCAGGTGTCATTATATAGGTCATTGAAACTTTTTGTGATAGAAGTTTTGAAATTTTAGTATCTACTTGAGACGTCAGGTAGAGGGTTTGTGAAAATGGGGTTGATAATGTAGCTTAATGAAAAAACTTTTTTAAGACTTTAAGGACATCGTCTTGACTGTAAGGCTTACTGATATAATCATCAAGTCCTGCGTCTAAGAATCGTTTACGGTCATCCACCATGGCATTGGCCGTTACGGCAATGATA
>JBFHUP010000324.1:0-2367 GCA_041589975.1 Sulfurimonadaceae bacterium
CCAATACAAAGATAGCCATCTTCGACTTTCACATCACTGCGTGTACCATGCACAGAGTCATACTTTACATTGTACTCGATCATCTCAGGTGTTCCGCTCGCATTGACAGCAACGAGTTCGATATCATCTCTATCTGCAATAATACGAGCCACACAACGACCAATACGACCTAATCCGTTAATTGCAACTTTAAGTGCCATGCTATCTCCAAGATAAATTTATTTCATTATTTTTGATATTTTATCTAAAAATAAATGGGAGAAAGATTAAACGGGTTTAATAGGCTATGAAGGTATTCTCAAAGCTAAACTAATGATACTTTTTTCAAAAGCTCCATCCAATATTCAAACTCCTTTTTATCTACAGGCAATAACTCTCCAAGTTTTATATCTGCTTTCCAAGAGCGGTGGATCAAATAGATATCCTCTTTTCCCTTGATAACAATATAAAGTGCAACTTCTCCACGCTTACGTAAGTATCCAGGAAGATCTAAAGCTTTGGATGCTGGTATACCTACCACAAACATGATGCCCTTATCTCCAGCTAGATCCCTTCTGTAAAGCTCTTGAAAATGTATTCTGTCAGAGAAACGTTTTTTAAAATTATATTTAAGCATATCCATCATCTTCATTGCATTCATATTTTTTCGTGCAAAACCTTGAAAGCCCTGTAAAGTATACATATCTGTCCACTTTTTTAAACTCTGACCTTCAGGAACAAATTCAATAATAAAGTGTCCGCGTTGCTGTTTTTTAAAGACTGGTTTATAAAAAGGTTTGGTGGGAATCGAAAAAGCAACCGTTTGACTAAAAATTCGAATGACACTCTTTAACTCTTTTTGTGATTTTATCAACTCTTTTTTCACCTCTTGCGGTGAAAGTGCTTGAAGAGAACTGATAAATAAAAAATACCCAATAAAGATAAAGCTTTTAACATACATCTATAATCCTCCATTTAGATCAAAAGTATCGTATCAATATTTCACAAAAAACCATCTAAAAAACTCTTAGAATGCAAGCTATTCTCTTGCATTTTGCTACAATAACATTTAAAAAGGCTCACACCATTAAAGTTGCAATTTATGGCGGATCTTTTGATCCTCCGCATATTGGTCACATTGCCACGATTGAGGAAGCCCTTAAATCTCTTGATATCGACAAACTTTTTCTCATCCCAACCTACCTCAATCCTTTTAAAAGTGAAGTCTTTGCCGAGCCCGACATACGACTACAGTGGATGGAAAAAATTGCTGTTCACTATGAAAAGGTAGAAGCCTTGAATATTGAAAGTTCTTTACAAGAGTCTCAACCTACCTACAAGACCTTAGAAGCTTTAAAATTACGCTATACTTTCACTGCAAAGCCCTATGTGATTATAGGTGCGGACAATGTAGAACATCTGCATAAGTGGTACCACTACGATCGACTTAAAAATGAGGTCATTTTTGTCGTAGCCAAACGAAAAAATTTTGAAACAGAGCACCCATATATGAGTTTGGATGTTGACTGTGATATTAGCTCAACCACTTTACGCCATAATCCAAACAAAGCATTTTTACCTGCCTATATAGCAGATGAGATCCTGGCTTATTACAAGGAACATAATGAAAGAAAGAATTGATAGAATCGTAGCTATTCTTGATGAAAAAAAAGCAGAAAACATTGAAGTGATTGACCTAGAGGGTCAAGACTATATCGCACAAACAGTTGTCATCGCAACCAGCCTGAATGAAAAACACGGCGGCTCACTTTTAAATGAGCTAAAAAACAGACTCAAACCAGCAGGTGAAAAGTTTTTAGGTGTAGATGATAACGGCGAATGGGTTGTAGCTGACCTTGGTGATATCATCATCCACATCATGACACAGACCTATAGAGAAAAATATACGCTTGAAGTATTTTTGAATGAGCTTAAATCAGGACGTCTTCCTGAATTAGACTAGACTCATCAGCAAACCCGTAAAAGGTGCAAAGCACCGCGGGCACTCCGCCGAGGAGAACCCAGTGTTAACGTAGCCAATGGGGCTTTGCTCCATTGGCGTATTTATCGTGAAAAACTCAGCCCAAATGAGGTCTTTGTAATATTATTATTATAATCAATCAAACTCTCTCCATATCCCGTAAAGACTTTAGCGTACCAAAAGATATGTTCCCGTCCATAAATAGGATAAGAGAGACTAAACTCTAACGCTCCTCGGTCGTGGGTGGCGTTATAACGTATCATCGTTGTCGAGACAAGCTTTTCATAAGGCAACGTCAGTGTGATACTTCCATGCCCTAAATAGCTTGTAAGATCTGGGTTATCATCCGTAGCAGCATCCTCTTCAATACGTTTCCAAGCCTTAATATCAATGAGTGAAGCTCCCCA
>JBFHUP010000325.1:0-2365 GCA_041589975.1 Sulfurimonadaceae bacterium
TGATGGAGTGCAGTTGTCGTGTCACGTCATCAAGATCTTCATCCTGAGGTACCGCTTGCAGAAAAATAGGAACAATCTCTTTGATGTTTCTCAGAACACCACGTAAGATATACAGCGTAATAAGAATAGCCAATATAGGATCCAGAATCGGCAGATCGACAAACATCATTACAATGGCCACAAGCAAAACGGCAAGCCATCCCAAAAGATCTTCTAAGAGGTGCAGGGCTACTGTTTTGGAGTTTATCCCCTCATTTTTAGAGAGTTTCATAATGGCATAACCATTAACGGCAACACCCATGATAGCCAGATAGAGCATACCTTCGGCATGAACATACTGGGGGTCTACAAGACGGGGAATAGCATGGGCAAGTACAAAGATAGAGCTGACAAGCAGCAGTAATATACTAATCATGGCTCCAAGCAGGGTAAAACGTTTAAAACCATAACTGTATCGTGCATTGGCCTCTTTGAGTGAAAGCTTTTCAAAATACCACGCCTGGCCTAAGGCAATAGTGTCTCCAAAATCATGTACGGCATCGGCTAAGATGGCTGTAGAGTTGGTTAAAAAACCCCCGATAAACTCTATGACGGTAAAGATGAGGTTGAGAAAAAACGCCAGTTTAATATTTTTGGTATTGTCATGATGGTGGTGATGATGCCCATGATGATGGTGGTCATGATGTTCCATGAACTACTCCTGGGCCTCTTCAGTTTTGGGCATAGCTACACCGCATGAATGACAGAAACTTTCATGTTTGATCACACTTTCATTGCAACTCGGGCAGTGGTCGTGAAGTGCGACACCGCAAAATGGACAGAAGTTTTTACTGTAATCGATTTTGGTATGACAGGCAAAACACTCAGACATGGCAATCAGTTTTTGATGGTTTTTGCCCTCTTTTGCTGCCTGTTTATGTTTGAGTATTCTTTTTTGAATCAGGTAGATAGCGGATCCGAAAAGTGCGATGACGATAAAGAGAAAGAAGTAGTTTAAGAGTGAAAGTAAGCCGATATCGACTAAAAAATCGATAAGTTTTTTAAGTAGGGTCTTGGGGATCACATGATAGATAAGGTTTAGGGTATACCAGATCAGGGGTAGAGCTAAAATAACCGAGGTATGGGCTGAAATGATCTTGACTACAGGGTTGTAGCTCTCATTTCGCAGGCTTTTACGGTAGCTTTTACGGTAGATGATGGCAAATATCAGCAGTAAGGGCATGATAAAAGCAAGCATATAGCCATAGGCTTTGAACGGTTGCCAAAAGATGTAAGAGGCTTTTGTTTTTTCAAAAGCAGTTTTCGTTGTCGTGACATAATCATGGTAAGCTTGATACCCTTTCAGTGAAGTAACCGAAGGGATTTTAGCAAGCTCTGATTGCAGTTTTTTACTATCTTGCGTTAAGGCATCATACTCATTTTTGGCATCTTTAAGGGCATGATTGTTAGGCATGTTGGCGATGCGTTCAAAGAGGCGGGTGTTGTATTGTTGGGCTATTGTATCAAGTCGACGACGGTTTTGCTCAATTTTTTCTTCCAGTGATTGGGTGTTTTTAAGATGTTTTTTAAAAGTTTGGGTTGCAGCAAAGATGTTGATTTTTTTGTGAAGTTCCTGACACTGCTGACTCTGAGAGTTGTCTGAAGGGGTATAGCTTTTTCGGTAGTGATAGGCATCAAAGGCATCATACGTGGTTTGCACCGCTTCAAAATGTTTGGTACAGCTGTATGGGAAGTAGTGATAGGCTTTAGGAACTTTGGCTCTCTCTGCTTGAACACCGATATTGACATTACTTAAGATAAAGATATCAAGAACAATTAGTAGTAAAATAGAGAGTCGAGAAAGCGGTTCATCCTTAAAGTTAAGCAGGTCGTTTTTAATGATTTTACTCTTTTCCAGCCATCGCCACATTACAATCCTTTGGTGTTGAAATGTTTTATTATATCTGAAAACGGTTTTGGATATGATTGATAAAAGTCAGAAGGGGTAGCGGTGAGTTTCTGGATCTTTGTAGCCATTTTTACAAGCTTAATGGCTTTATTAAACCTCTATACCTATAAACGTTTTTTAAAAAAATTAACGAAGCCTTTTAATCGTTATGCCCTGCCTCTTACCCTGATACTGTTTGGTCTGGAGGCCCTTTTTAGTCTTGATAGAGCTTTGCATCTATTACCCGAATCAAAGCTGCTTTATTCGTTTATACTCTCTTCAATCGGGATTACAACGGCTTTGTTTATTACAGCTTTGATTTATGATATCAATCTCACGCTATCCAGACGTATTCCCTACAATCCCAAACGCAGGGAATTTATCAAGATGATTTTTGATGTCACCATCGTGATTATGGCATTTACTTACCTGTTTAAA
>JBFHUP010000326.1:0-2362 GCA_041589975.1 Sulfurimonadaceae bacterium
CGTCGCTGCTGTAGATGCTGTGTTAAAAGGTGCTCTTCCCCCTCAATGATCAAAGCCTTGACATCATGACGCAAATAGTCAATAAACATTGGTATCGAGATGGAAGGCAGATAGATACCTATGCGACGAAACAAGGTGATTAAAAGTCGCTCAAAAGTGCTAAAAAGGTCTCGGTTTGGGTATTTTTTAAAGAGATATTCAAGTTGGTCGGCAACACGAGAAGGCGTTGAGGTTCGAAAGCTTTGATCCAAAAGCTCAATCAAAAAGAGTTTATTGCGGGGTTCTTTAAGCATGATCTGCATCATCTGATGAAACTTCTTCTCTTGGGTCTGGCGACGATGGTGGATCTCTTGCTGCCAGCTTTTGGCAAGCTCTTTGGCTTTGTCAAAGTCCGATGAAGTAAGCTGCATAACATACCCTTTATATCTGTTTAGACGTTATGCTTCCTATGGTAACGATATCTCTCTTATATGTCGCTTACTGCAACAACTAGCTCTTTGTCCCTTTGTTGCTGTGACTTCGATGTGATCCCCGCCAACGACTCTGTTTACCCTTACTTTTACTTTGGCTCTCTTTACTCAGATCAATAGGCTTGATCTCTTTATTGGGATCCGGTTTAAAGCCTTTGATCTCAATAAGTTCAATTTTTTGTTTGATCCACTTTTCTATACGCTTTAAATAGGGTTTTTCATCAACACACACCAATGAGATAGCTTGGCCTTCATGGCCGGCTCTGCCGCTTCGACCGATGCGGTGTACATAATCCTCAGCATGCGTCGGAAGCTCATAGTTGACAACCAACGGCAACTGATCGATATCCAGACCGCGGGATGCCAGATCTGTTGCCACTAAAACACGGATTTTTTTAGCTTTAAAATCTTCTAAAAACTGCAAGCGTGTAGCCTGTCCTTTGTTTCCATGGATCGCTTCAGTTGTGATATCAGAGCGTCGCAGCTTTTTGACCAGCTGATTGGCTGCTTGTTTGGTACGTACAAAAACCAAGACCTGATGCCAATCATTTTCAAGTATAAGTTTAATCAAAAGATGCGATTTACGGTTACAATCTACGGGATGTATGATCTGTTTGACCGTATCAGCGGAACCGGTTTTACCCGAGAGCTCAATAAGTTCGGGCTGATCTAAAAACTCTTGGGCCAAGGCCTTAACCTCTTTGGAAAAAGTCGCGGAAAAAAAGAGGTTTTGACGCTTGTTAGAGATCTGCTTGCGAAGCTTTTTGATATCTTTAACAAAACCCATATCGAGCATCCGATCTGCTTCATCCAAAACAAAATAGTCCAACATCGAAAGCCTTACCGTCTTTTTATCAAGCAGATCCAAAAGACGCCCTGGTGTAGCGATGATAATATCTACACCCTTTTTCAAAGCCTTGATTTGAGGATTGATCCCTACACCGCCATAAATCACTGTCGAAGTCAGCTTCGTATGACAACTCAGTTGCTTGACACTCTCTCCTACCTGAATAGCCAATTCTCTTGTAGGTGTTAAGATCAATGCCCCTACCCTATCATCTGTATAACAGTTGTGTAATAAACGCTGTAAAAGTGGGAGGACAAAAGCAGCCGTTTTACCCGTACCCGTTTGGGCTACCGCAATCAGATCCCTACCAGAAAGGATCACAGGAATGGCAGTTTCTTGAATCGCAGTTGCTTTTTTATAATCAGCATCACGCAGTGCCTGCAGTAAAAGAGGATCCAGTTCTAAATCATCAAACAGCATCTAGTTAGTAAGCTTTATAGGTTTATGTCTTTTTAGCAAATAGCGGATCAGCTTGTACATTTTAGCCTGGTCCCGTACCGATTCACTATGCATTTTGGCCAGATCAACCGGTTTTAAGCCATTGTTATCCTCTGTATAAATATTGACACCCTTATAAGCAAAATAGTCCACTGCTTCCAAAGCACCATACATTGCAGCAATATGTAAAGGGGTATGACCTGCATCCGAGCTCAGATCGGCTTGGGCATACAGATCGGCCCCATGCTCTACTAACAGTTTTATTACAGGCATATTATTAAAACGTGCGGCATGATGCAAAGGGGTCCATCCCACCATATCGCTTGTATTAACATCGGCCCCTTTTTCGATCAAATAAGCAACGATTCTTCTATTATAAATAGCTTTGATCTCTTCATCGTCATCATCTTTCATCTTTGGCTTTAATGCCTTACCGGCAGCAAGCTGCAAAGGGGTATCGCCGCTTCTGTTTTTTGCTTCTAAATCAGCACCCTGCTTCACTAAATAGATAACAGCCTCTAAATTATTGGAGCGTACGGCAATATGCAAAGGGGTCTCATCATAACTATCTCTTACGTTGACATTAACACCCTCAGCAAGCTTTTGC
>JBFHUP010000327.1:0-2358 GCA_041589975.1 Sulfurimonadaceae bacterium
ATATCGATGTTTTTTTTATTTGTTACATGGTTGTATCAAAGAGTAAAGCGTAAAGTAGCCAAAGATTATCACTAATTTATTGATATCTAACCGTCTAAAGGCGGTTTCTGCCGTGAGCCTGCTGCTAAAGAAAACTCAGCGTTAGTGTAGGTAGAGGGGAGGTGCCCTGAATGTAGTGGGAAATGCCCTTGGGGTACTCCATTACCGTGTTATTTCAATAGGAATCACTTGTTCGATACGTGATATCTGCTCAATGGCCAGGTGATTGTTCTCAAGGCTTTTTAGTTGTATCGTGCCATCTTTGAGTTCCATCTCAAAAGGGATGGTGAGTGGACGGGCTTTAAGCATGGCGTGTGAGAGGGCTAGAATGAAGATAAGGCCTTTCATGTGGCGGGTTTTAGGCAGTAGGGCTTCATACTTCTGTTTGAACTTTTTAGAAGGTTTTTTCTTGGTATGGTAACGTACCAAAGTGGCAATGATCAGTGTATCTGTGTGGTTAAATCCGTATAAAGAGTGTAGAATCAGATAAAAACTGTGACGTTCAAAGTCGTAGTAGTTTAGCTCAATTCCGATTTCACTGAGTTGGGCACTGATACCTAAAAGCTCTTTGTAACGATTGGGCAGTTTGAGTGTATCTTGTAGAAGATCAAAAAGTTTTAAAGAGCATTTCTTAAGCAGTTTGGATGAACGCTCATCAGGTATATAGCGGTCTAACAAGCTACGCATAGAGGGATTGATGGCATGAGGGAAACGATCATCGCTTTGGGTGCGTAGAAAATCTTTAAGATAGACACCCTCTCTAACCCCAACACTGCTGACGGTTACTTTGGTCGCCTTAAGCTGCTTTAGCAGTTCCGTAAAGATAAGAGCCCCTGAGCCGATCACATCAAAACGTTCCGATTTGATCTGCAGTTTTTGCAGCTTTTTATCTTTGGCTGTGATGACGGGTTTGGCAAAGGAGATCATATCGTCCGCTTTATAAGAAAAGCCGTGAAGGACTTTGATAGGGTAGTCTTTATGTTTTAAATAGGCATTGGAAAGGGAGCGAATAGAGCCTCCGATACCAATAACCGGCTTTTTGAAAAAGGCTTTATCAAGAGATTCACACTGTTTTAAAATAAACTCTTTGGCCTCTTTAATCTTGCCTTGGGATACAAAGAGCTCTTTAAGGCGTACGGTTCCAATATTGAGGGAAGCGGTTTTGGCGACTTTGCCGCCGTCAATTAGGGCAAACTCTGTCGAACCGCCACCAATATCTATAGTCACACCCTGTTTAATATCAAGCATATTCAGTGCTGCAATACCGCCAAGGTAAGCCTCTTGGTCGCCATCAATAACACGAATATTAATCCCTAACTCTTTGGAGACTTTATTGATAAAAAGACTTTTATTGGGTGCGTCACGTAAGGCCGAAGTGGCAACAGATAAGATCTTACGACATTTGTAGGTTTTGGCAAGAGTAACATACTCTTGAATCGTTTCAAAAGCTCTTTGAATAGCTTGATCGGTTAGATGACCTTCTTGATTGTAGGCACCTTCCCCGATACGAACACGGCTTTTGGCTTGACGTAGCAAGTGAAAGGCGAAACGGCTGGTTCTTTCATAGATGACAACACGAACAGAGTTTGATCCTATATCAATAACGGCTGTTCGTTTGGCCACTATGCTTCCTCGTTCTCTTCTTCGATCTTTGCCGCTTTAAATTGTAACTCTGTGACACTCTCAATATTATCCGGATCTACAATAAAGCAGTCAACCGGACAGACAGAGATACACATGGGTTCATCATAGATGCCAACGCATTCAGTACAGTAGTCGGGATCAACAATATAGATTGGATCACCCTCTTCAATAGCAAAGGTTGGGCACTCTTCGCGACAAGCATCGCATGCAATACACTCATCAGTTATTAGCAAAGACATTAATCATACCTCGTAAATAGAGTTCTTTTAAAATATGTGATGAGTTATAACGCAACTAAGCTTAAATAAACTTGTGTAAAAGAGTCTGCTTGCAAAGATAGGGTTTTTATTTCGGTAATAAACAAGTAAGCGTAGAGTTAAGTACCAAAGTGGCAATCGCTCCTGACTTATCCTTTTTGTTTTGTATGCTGATTTCTGCACTTAAGGCGTCGGCCGCACTTTTGGCTAAAAACAGCCCCAATCCTGCTCCCGACTTATCTCCCATACGTTTAAACGGGGCAAAAAGGTCGACATTTTCTTCAACACCGCATCCCTGATCTATCACATCGATCTCCAGACCTTTGGATGTTAGTTGGGATTGTAATAAAACGCGTTTTCCTTCCGGTGTAAACTTCAGAGCATTTTGCAAAAAGTTTTGAATAATCTGCTTAAGCAG
>JBFHUP010000328.1:0-2355 GCA_041589975.1 Sulfurimonadaceae bacterium
ATCAGAGTGCAGATAGGCCACTTTGATACCCAGATCTGAAAGATATTTACTTAAGGCCTCCGCCATCTTTTTGGTTAGGGTGGTAATAAGGACCCGTTCATCATTGACGATTACTTTTTTGATCTCATCATGGATATCTTCGACCTGATTGGCAATCGGTCGGATCTCAATAGGGGGATCAAGCAGTCCCGTTGGACGCACGATCTGTTCCGCTACAGTAGCTGATAGTTCGAGTTCTACATCGGCTGGTGTGGCTGAGACAAAAAGGTAGTGCGGTGCTTTTTTAATATACTCTTCATATTTAAAAGGACGGTTATCCATGGCTGAAGGGAGTCGAAAACCGTACTCAACAAGAACCTCTTTACGGCTTTTATCCGCGGCATACATACCGCGAAACTGTGAGAGACTCACATGGGACTCATCTACGATCACCAGATAATCTTTATGTCGGACATCAAAATAATCGAGTAGGGTATTGGGTGTCTCACCCGGGGCTTTGCCTGTCAGATGACGGGAATAGTTCTCCACACCTTTACAGGCACCCGTAGCTTGCAGCATCTCCAAATCAAACTCCACACGCTGTTTGAGACGCTGATAAGCAACCATATCATCCTGTTCGGCATAATATAGTAGACGGTCTTGCAGTTCGAGTTCAATCTGTTCGATTGCTTTAGCGAGACGTTCTTGGCCGACGATAAATTGATTGCTGGCATAGATCGTGGTTTTATCAAAGGAGGCGATCTTTTTGTTATCAACCATATCAAAACTGTAAATTGCTTCGATCTCATCCCCAAAAAATTCGATACGAATGGCTTCTTCATTATTGTAAGTGGGATAGATATCTACTACATCTCCTTGGACACGGACATTACCGCGGTCAAAAAAAGTGTCATTGCGGATATATCCCATATCTACAAGTCGACGAAGCAGTTTGCGTTGAGAGATCTCATCACCTACTTCTAAAAGCTGTACCATCTTGGCATACTCTTCGGGGTCCCCCAAACCGTAGTTAGCTGATACGGAAGCGATTACGATGACATCATCATAGTTTAACAGTGATGTTGTGGTACTCAGACGCATACGTTCAAGTTCATCATTAATCGCGGAGTCTTTTTCGATAAAAAGATCGGTTCGAGGGATGTAGGCTTCAGGCTGATAATAGTCATAATAAGAGACAAAATACTCTACATGGGCATCGGGAAAGAAGTTAGTGAATTCACTATATAGCTGTGCGGCCAAAGTTTTATTATGCGTCATAATTAAGGTTGGAAGACCTGTCTTTTCGATGGTCTTGGCCATCGTATAGGTCTTTCCACTACCCGTAACACCTAAAAGGGTCTGATACTGGTTGTGTTTGATCGATTTACTTAATTTTTCAATAGCTTCAGGTTGATCCCCGGCAGGTTCATACTCGCTATTGACCTTAAAAACAGCCATAAACTTCCTTAACAAAATGTTTTGTGATTATAACGAAAATGAAAAGGAATCAGCTTTATTGTGTCTGTATCAATAACAAACAATAACATGGTTAAAAATTAATCAATAAGTTGTTTTAACTTTGTTCATATTGCTCTATAATGGTGGAGAACAAAATTAGTCAAAAGGAAATCTAATGATGAAAAAAGTAATAAATAAGTGGAGTTGTAAATGTCATATTTAGCACCTAGTGAATTTGCTAAAAAAATGGTTGACTCGGGAGAGTCTAAAGTATATATGTCGACTAAGGATACGTTGATCCGTGCTTATATGGCCGGTGCGATTCTTGCTCTTGCTGCAGTCTTTGCGATTACGGTAGCTATGAAAACAGGGTCGCCTTTAGTAGGGGCATTGTTGTTCCCGGTCGGTTTCATTATGCTTTATTTAATGAGTTTTGACCTTTTAACAGGTGTATTTGTATTGGTTCCGCTTGCATTGTTGGATAAGAGAAAAGGGGTGACCGTCGGTCAGGTTCTGAGAAACTGGGGTCTTGTTGCATTAGGTAACTTGCTTGGTGCCTTAACAGTTGCGTTTATGATGGCGTTTATCTTTACTTACGGTACATTTGATACAAACATTAAAGGTTTTGGTGGACAGATTGCAGCTAAGGTTGCCGGTATCGGTGAAGCTCGTACATTAGGTTACCAAGAGCATGGTTTTACAGGTTGGTTAACGGTATTTATCCGTGGTATGTTATGTAACTGGATGGTATCTATGGGTGTTGTAGGTGCAATGATCTCTACAACAGTATCTGGTAAGTTTTTAGCAATGTGGATGCCAATCATGCTGTTCTTCTTCATGGGCTTCGAACACTCTGTTGTAAACATGTTCCTGTTCCCATTTGGTCTGATCATGGGTGGTGATTTCTCAATCCTGGAT
>JBFHUP010000329.1:0-2332 GCA_041589975.1 Sulfurimonadaceae bacterium
ACTAGAGTTCGCACAACAAGGTAAAGGTAGCAGAAAGACTGATGATCAGACTGCAGTTGGAAATATCAATGATTCTGAATATTCAAATATCTTGCTAAGTTATAAAGTCAAAGGTGTGAAGCTTATCGCTGCTCAAGAGACTTTAGGTGGAGACGGTACTACGGCATTCCAAACACCATGGGCTACACTTCATAAATTTAATGGTTGGACTGACCAGTTTATTGGTGGTGGTACGCCAGCAGGGGGTCTTGTAGATACGAGTGTAGCTGCTGTATATAACTCTAAAGAGTTAGGTAAATTCCTCGTAAGACATCATACTTTTGATAGTGATAGTGGTACATATGATTACGGTTCGGAACTTGAACTACTTCATACTGGAAAGATCTCTTCAGTTAAAGGTCTTTCTTACTTGCTAAAATATTCTGACTTTTCTGCCGATGCAGCATGGACAGCAGTAAATGCAACAAAAGTTGACACAACAAAAATGTGGGCGAGTTTAGGCTATACATTTGAATCTAAATAATAGATCTTAGTGAAACCCTCTCGGGTTCACTATCATAAAAACCCTCAAAACCCCTGATTAAAAAACACCCAACTCTATTTTTCATACTGGTTAAAAAATAATCAATCATAAGTACCTCTTTAATGGCAATATCGCTATACTTACACCAACAATTCATAGGAGAGAATGATGAAATTAGGAGAATTAAAAACAGCGGGGCATTTACCAACGCTTATCGCTGCTTTTTTATATTTTGACTTTAGTTTTATGGTGTGGACGATGATGGGTCCATTGGCAACAGAGCTTGGTGAAGCCTTAGTGCTTTCAAGTAACTTTGTGATGAGTGCGGGTGATAAAGCAACACTTTTAGCCTTACCTATTTTATCAGGTGCACTGCTTAGAATCCTTTTAGGTTTTGGTGTGGATAAGATCGGTGCCAAAGCGACAGCACTCATTTCACAAGCAGTCGTTATTTCAGTACTTTATTATACGTACTTTAACTCAACAACTATTACGTATAATGAGCTTTTAGTGGTAGCTTTAGGTCTTGGTTTTGCAGGGGCGAGTTTTGCAGTAGCCTTACCACAAGCAGGTCAATGGTATCCACCACGTCTTCAAGGTCTTGTTTTAGGTCTAGCTGGTGCCGGTAATATCGGTGTGGTTATTGACTTTTTATTTGCTCCAAAGATCGCTCAGCATTGGGGTTGGGATATGGTATTTTTAGTCGGTGCTGTTCTTTCAACATTTATCTTTGTGGTTTATATGTTTATGGCAAAAGATGCACCGGAAGATGTTTATAAAGCGAATCCTAAAAAGCTTTCAGATTATGGAAAACTTTTAAAGGATAAAGACACATGGTGGTTTGCTCTGTTTTATGCGGTAAGTTTTGGAGGATTTGTCGGATTTGCCAACTATATGAAAGTTTACCTAACAGGTACTTATTCACCAGATCTTTTACAGATCGGTATGGATTGGTTTGGTGAAGATGAAAGCCATGCGGTTAAGATCGCAACAGGTTACTTTGGTGCCTTAACAATCTTTGCTGGAGCTATCTTACGCCCTGTAGGTGGTGCTGTAGCAGATAGAATGGGTGGTGTTAAATCCCTTTATATCTTCTTTGGTGCGGTAGCAGCCTTAGCGATTCTAAATGCTTCTGTTCATTTACCATTTGCATTTGCGATCTTAGTACTGTTTACGATCATGGCAAGTCTTGGTATGGCAAACGGTGCAGTTTTCCAACTGGTGCCACAACGTTTTGGTAGAGATATGGGTATCATGACAGGTATCGTTGGTGCTGCCGGTGGTCTTGGTGGTACGGCACTTATTAAAACTTTAGGTTGGTCTAAAGGAACATCAGGGGATTATGTGTTAGGATTCTTCTTGTTTGCAGCTGTGGTACTTATCGCAATCGCAGGTATCAGTCTGGTAAAAACAAGATGGAGAACAACATGGGGCGTCAATGTAAATGCTAAAATCTAATGATTTTGTACGCGTCAACAGCTTTGGTCTTTCTAAACGAGACAAAGAGCTAAGTGACGACTATTTTGAAGTCCGTATCTTTGAAGACCTTGTCGTAGCCGTCGTTGCTGATGGTGTCGGGTCTGCTTTAGAGGGTCGGACTGCAGCCATTAGAACTGTAGAAGCCCTACAGAAAAACTTCAAGATCCGTCCAACTTCTTGGACGATTCAAGAATCCCTTTCAAACTTTATCACTTCCATTAACCGTATCCTTTATCAGGAATCCATGGATAATTACAACTATACAGAGCTTGTGACTACATTAGCTGTTATTGTCATAGACAGAGACATGTTATATGGAGCCAATGTTGG
>JBFHUP010000330.1:0-2328 GCA_041589975.1 Sulfurimonadaceae bacterium
AGATGGAGTAGATAGTACGAATCCTGGTAAAGCTTCACAAAACAAAGATGATGATACTGCCCAATCAGATCATGATAGAGGACATGGAAACAATGAAGATGGAGTAGATAGTACGAATCCCGGTAATGCTTCTCATAATAAAGAAGAGGATGCATCAGATCATGATAGAGGTCATGGTAATGATGATAAAGAGCAAGATAGTGAAGATCACGGGCTTGTTATGGATGAAAATGAAGCGATGGTCTTGAATTTTGATAATCTACAAGAAGATAGTAGTGTAGAGGATGCAAACAGTATGAATGAAGAGAGCTCATTATCATTAAATGATGTATTCCCTGATACTGAGGAAGAAGATCACCCATTAACAAATTACCTCAAAGAAGAGAATGAAGATAAAGGCGGTAAAGGTAAAGATAAAGAAGAGCAAGATGACAAGGATAATAATAAAGGAAAAGGTAAAGAGTCTGATGACGATATCATTGATTTAGCTGATCTTGATAATGGATCAGGCTTTGACGGATCATTAGATGACATGGATATTCATATCGATCCTTCCTAGGAAAGGTATGACTTTAAAAATTATATCTCTGGGTGAGGACGGTCGATAGCAAAACCCTGAGAGTAATCAATACCAAGGCTTTTTACTTTGTCCAGAATCGTACTAGAGTGTACATGCTCTGCGATGGTTTTAATTTTTAAACGTTTGGCAAAACTGACAATGGTTTCAACAGCCATAGCCGAGGTTTTGTCTTTATCGATATTTTTGATCAGTGACCCATCAATTTTAAGATAATCTACATGCAGTCTCGTTAGATAGGCAAAATTAGAATACCCTGTACCAAAATCATCTATGGCGATTCTGGCTCCATAGCGTTTCACTTCCATAATAAACTGTTCAACTTTTTCAAAATTTTCGATATGTTCTGATTCTAAAATTTCAAAAACAACTTGACGTCCCCGTTGTGTTGATTCAAGCTTTTTAAGAATAAAATTGTAGATATCCTGATCCAAGATATCTTCAATAGAGAGGTTGACAGAAAAACTGTATTCTAAATTCTGAAATGCATCAAAAGTCTTATTAATGATTGTTTTAGTCACTTCTGAATAGACTTTGATCGTTTTGGCAATCTTTAAAAACTCATCAGGAGCAAGAATGTTGCCATGGATATCAATAAGCCGTGCCAAGGATTCAAATTTTACAATAGTGCCGGTTTGATTGTGAATGATAGGCTGAAAATAAGGGATGATTCCGGAATTGATAATTGCCTTACGAATGTTGACAGAGGTTTTTAGATTGTTCTCATAACGACTTTCAAAGTTCATCCTATCTTCATAGATCCAAAAGTCTTGGCTCATATCCCGAGCGTATTGCAGTGCCATACTGACTTTCGAAAATATATCACTGCGGTCTGCTGTTGCAATAGAACCGAAAGTGAGATCTAAATAGATGATGGTATTGGCATACTCAAAGGATAGGTGTTTTAGTTTACTTGAGAGCCCATCCAAGTAGTTTTTGACCTGATAAAAATCAAATGATTCTTTGATAGTGATGGCGAATTGGGAGCCAGAGATGCGATAAAGTGCGATTTCAGGCAGCTCTTTAGAGAGATGTTTGGTTAATTGTTCAAGCAAAAAGTCACCTACAACATAACCATAGAAATCATTAATGATTTTAAAGTTGTCGATACTCATGATAATGAGTGTGAGATCTTCGTGGTCATGTAGGTCTTCACGTAGTTGGTAGGTGTTTGGCAAGCCTGTGAGATCATCAGTGAAGTAGCGTTTGGTAAGTTCCAGTCTACTCTCTTTGAGCTGTTCTTGGCAACTTAAGTTCTCTTGGTGCAGTTGATTGAGAATTAATTCACTAATCGAATACTCTTTATCTTCGATCTCTAAAGCAAGTTTATGCGTGTAGGTGTAAAGAGTGATGAGGGTGTCTTCATCCTTTTTAAAGGGAAGATGTACGATAGTGATATCTGGGAATTTTTTTTCCAGTTCTGAACAGAGATTGTGGATCATAACGGTGTTATGCATATAACTTGCAATATGAACAATCATATTTTCATCCGCACAAGGAGAAATCTCTTCAATGATCTCTGCTACTTCTGCTGATGAAGCGATGGTAAAGTTATATTTATTAATCTCCATTACGGTTCCTTAGATTGGTGAATTAACTCAAAAAAATACGCTTTGCTCTTTCGAGGTCCTCTTTTGTATCGATCCCAAAACTTGTTGAAGCTACTTTGACCATGGAGATCTTTTTCCCATGATAGATAGCTCTGAGTTGTTCCAGTTTTTCAATATCTTCTAAAGGAGCATCATCAAGTG
>JBFHUP010000331.1:0-2327 GCA_041589975.1 Sulfurimonadaceae bacterium
AGACCGTAGGATTAAGTGTTTTCCAGTAATCAAGCCCTGCTCTGCGTACGGCTTTTTCATCAATATCAAAGCCCAAGGGCTTAATGAGGTGAAGTTTGGCACCTGTATTAACACAGACTCTTCCTATGGCACCTGTATTATTGGGAATTTGAGGGTTGTAAAATACGATATTAAACATTATAAAATCACCGTTTTGTTGGCATAGATAAAGGCCTTGTCGTCCAATATCAACTTCAAAGCATTGGATAGAACAATTTTTTCTACATTACGACCGGCACTTTGCATCTGTTTCCAGCTATAAGAGTGATCCACATCTATGGTGTCTTGCGTAATAATAGGACCTTCGTCCAGATTGTTGTTGACAAAGTGGGCTGTGGCTCCTATGACCTTTACACCACGTTCATAGGCTTGCTTGTAGGGATTGGCCCCAATAAATGCAGGCAAGAAAGAGTGATGGATATTAAGTATTTTGTCTTCAAACTGTTCCACAAAATGGGGTGTCAGGATTCGCATATACTTAGCTAATACAATACACTCGATCTCACCATAGCTTTGTATGATATCTATGATCTTTTGCTCATGTTCGGGTCTCTCAAGGCCATCATGAGATACAGTATGATAGGGGATGTCAAACTTCTGCACTAAAGATTGCAGATTTTCATAGTTTGAAATCACTGCAAGGATATTGGCATTAAGCTCTCCTGCTTCATAGCGTATTAAGATGTCCCCCAAGCAGTGAGACTCTTTGGTAACCATAAGAATAATATTTTTCTTTCCGGGTGCAATGACGCGTACGTTAGCATCGGGACCCAAAAGAGCGTTAAGCTCTTGTGTTAGCTTTTGTGGATCGACATCTCCTGCAATAACTGAACGCATGAAGAACTTATTATTGTTTTTATCCACAAACTCGTTATTGGAAATGATATTCAAGTCGTATTCGAAAAAAAGCTTTGAGATCTTATAAACCAGACCTTTTTGATCGTAGGTATCAATAAGTACGCGGTGTTTTGTCATAATTGATTATTTCTTTTCAAGTTTATTGTCAATTTTTGCCAGTAGGTGTTCTAAAAAATTGAGTGTTAAATCAACTTTAGCCTCAATATTGGCGTTATTAGGGGATTGAAAGCCTTCAAAAAGTACCAGAATACGCTCTCTGAGATCTTTTAGAAACTGATCTTCCATGATCTCACTGGTCTGGTCTGAAGTGTGTGGCTGTGCATGGGACGGTCTATCTTGTGTCTGTGTCAAAGTTTGCGTTGTTTCGTTAATACGGAAAGGCTCAGATGGTTTTGTCTCTTGCGTTGAACTCTCTTCGTGGTTTTGGATCTCTGAGATGGTTGATAAAATTGCATCTTTTAAATTCATAACTGTACGAGCCACCTTTCAAATTCTAGAAATTCTACATCACTATTAGCATTTACAAAAAAATCTTTCATCTGCTCATTGCAGCCTAAAAAGCGTTTTCGAATCCCCGAAAGTCGACGAATGGCAATCTTGGCCTCCGAATTTTGCGGATCTTTTTTTAAGATCTCTTTGTAAATCTCCAAAGCCTCCTCTTTAAGGCCTTGAAGTTCATAAATGCTTGCTAATGTAAGCGTCTGCATGATAGGCTATTTAGCAGCTGCCGCATAATTGGCGATGATACTGCCCATCTCCGAAGTGGAGCAGATTTCAACTGCATCAAAAGCAGAAAGATCTTTGGTGCGATACCCTTCTTTTAAAGCTCTTTCGATAGCTGCATCAATACGATCCGCTGCTTTTTCCTCTCCAAGCTCATAGCGTAAAAGCATTGCAGCTGAAGCAATCGTTGCAATAGGGTTGGCAATACCTTGTCCGGCAATGTCCGGAGCTGATCCGTGGATCGGTTCATATAAACCGTGGTCTGCACCTGTTGAGGCAGAAGGCAGAAGACCAATAGATCCTGAAAGCATAGAAGCCTCATCAGAAAGAATATCACCAAAGATATTCCCCGTAAGCATAACATCAAACTGTTTAGGATTTAAGACAAGTTGCATAGCGGCATTATCAACATACATATGCGAGAGTTCGATCTCAGGGTATTCCGTCTCAACGATACGAGTTACTGTCTCTCTCCACAGCTGAGAAACATCAAGAACATTGGCTTTATCAATAGAGCATACACGACGATCACGCTTCATGGCAATATCGCAGGCTACGCGTGCAATACGTTCGATTTCTGGCACCGTATAGACCATAGTGTTCCACCCACGATTCTCGTCACGACCTTTTGGCTCGCCAAAGTAGATACCCCCAATAAGTTCACGAACAACCATGATATCCACACCTTTGATGATCTCGGGTTTAAG
>JBFHUP010000332.1:0-2323 GCA_041589975.1 Sulfurimonadaceae bacterium
CATCAAATTGAAAATCTAAAACGGCACTGTAGCTATGCATAATAGTAGTGATAATATCTAAAGCTGTTTGTTTTTCAAAGATATGGCTGTGCTTGGTTTGCTTGAGGTACTCCATGGAGGAGACAATGGTAACCACATAAGCAAAACGCTTTTTCTCTTTAGCCTCTTCATCAATCACACGTAAAGATTTATGTTCCTTAACAGTGATAAGTCTTCCAAAGATATTCTGTCGTTCTTTGTTTTTTTGTATTTCAAGTGAAACTTTTTGATCCTTTAGCTCAAAAAGTTTGAGTACCACAGGTGAAACGACTACAGCCTCAAATTGATACCCTTTATTGATTTCTGTTGAGCCAGTAAGTGTAACGACTTTGAGCGGTTTAAAGGGTAGGTCACTGATTTCATCTGGGTTTTTAAAAGATAGATGGGCTTGAAGGGTCTTAGGTGTGGTTAAAGGAGCCGACATGGAGAGCCTTTTAAATATAAAATGTTCTTTGGTGTTATTTTATAATCTTATTTCTTAGCTAATGGTTAATTATTGGCTTTTTTACTGTTAATTAATAACATAAAGCATGATTATAATAATTAAATCTGTTGATTTATATTTAAAATTACAATTTTTTAAAGAAATTAAAAGATTTCTTGGGTTAGAATTCCTGCCATATTTCATAAACTAACGGAAAATAATATTTTTAAATTTGAATAATTTATGGATTACGTTTAGTCATTAGGGGGAAATAATGAACGAAGCGATTATCAATCCGATCTCAGAAGAGTCACCTTGCGGGATGGATTATAAGTATGAAGATGCCTTTTTAGAACTCGAACAAGAGATCGATAAGGATAACAGTGCCAGTGAGGATATCTCTACGGACTGGGGTCTGGTGGTCAGTGAAACAGAACGGATTCTCAGCGAAGAGAGTAAAGATATCAAGCTGCTGAGCTGGTGGATCTTTGGTCTGTGGCATCGTAATGGTATAGCTGCATTACCTGAAGCCTTAGATGCTTTGGGTACATTGATCGCTACACATAAGTCTGAGATTTTTCCTAAATCACCACGTGCAAAAATCAATGTCTTAAATTCCTTGGATGCGTTTTTATCCGAAAAGCTTCTGGATGAAAAAAGCGGCTTACAACATTTTGGCCAACTCCAAGCACTTTTGGATGCCTTTGAAAAAACTGTTCAGGCGATTCAAGAGGGCTTTGAGACCCAAGAGAACTTTTTTAGAAAAATTCGTGAACAGATTGCCCGTTTTATCAAAGATGCAGAGGCCAGAGCGGCTAAAAAAGAGAAAGAGGCTGCTGCTAAAGCTGAAAGCGGAGAGATCACCAGTGACGGTGAAGCCAATCAAGCTTTGAACCCTATGAAAAAAACGATTCAATCACTTAATGACTATTGGCGAGGCAGTGATCCAAGTGATATGAGAGCTTTAAAGATGACCCGCCTTTTATCATGGCTGGATATCGATGCTTTGCCTGAAGCAGATGGCGGCAAAGTGGGTCTGAATCCTCCAAGTTTTGAAGCGATGGAGGGCATCGAAGCCCTTGAAGCTGAAGGCAAAATTGCCCAAGCCTTAACGATGTGTGAAAACTTAATGAACTATGCCCCATTTTGGATCGATGGCCATGTCAAGTCCTATGAACTTTTAATGGCAATGGATGCAACTAACAGTGCCAATTATGTACTGCAAAGTCTGGTTGCATTTGTCCAGACCCATAAAGGGATATTAGATCTTTCTTATGCAGATGGGACCCCGTTTGCCTCACTAGCGAGTAAAGATCTTATTTTTGCCTCCATGCCATCTGGAGGCGGTGGTGGTGGATCAGGCGATAACGACCCCGTTGTTCTTGCCAAAGATGGAGCCTTAGGTCTTATCAAAAAGAAAAAGCTCAAAGAGGGCATGCAGCTTGTTGAAGATGCCTATAAAGATGCAGCCGATGAAGAGTTGCGTTTTAAGATGCGTCTTTTACATGCAGAACTTGCTGTGGATGCCGGACAGCTTGAAGCAGCTCAGGCTTTGCTGGATGATCTGTGTGAGCAGATCAAACGTTTTAGTGTGGATCTTTGGAAACCGAGTCTTGCTGCCAGTGTCTATGCACTATATCTGGGCAACTTCAACCGTACACAGTTAGATCATGAACAGTATGAATTACTTTATCGCAGTCTGTGTAAAGTGGATATCGGTCAAGCCTTATCCATCAACTAAAATAACCAAATCTAAAAGGAGTTAAGTATGGCAAATCAGTCGGAGTCACCAAAAGAACGTATCAACGTAACCTATAAACCTGCTACAGGGGATCAGCAGGCAGAGATAGAGATCCCTTA
>JBFHUP010000333.1:0-2308 GCA_041589975.1 Sulfurimonadaceae bacterium
GATTTGGGATATGAGTATGAAGAGGGTTTAAGTGATGACTTCATCAAAAACTTTATCTCCAAAGGTATTGACAGAGTCAATTTTTTAAGTGACACTATGGATAACTTTTTACACTTTTATAAAAGTGATCATGATATTAAAAGTTTTTCTGTTTCGGAAGTGATTAAAGAGATCAGCTTCTTTTTATCGTCTCTGTTTGATGCTTTAGGCATAGACATTGAGCTTCAGATTCTTAAAGACTTTTCACTCAAAGGAAGCAAAAACGAGTTTCAGCAGGTGATCTTAAATCTTCTTAATAATGCCAAAGAGGCTTATGAAGGGCAGAAAAAAAGAGATGCTAAAATTGTGGTAACCGTGGATGCCCAAAATGATGCATCCAAGGTAGTGATTTGCGATAATGCCAGCGGTATTGATGAGGCGATTTTTGAAAAAATATTTGAGATGGAGTATACCACGAAAAAATCGGGTAACGGCATAGGGTTGTATCTTGTTAAAAAGATTGTAAAAGAGCGGTTTCATGGAGAAATTAGTGTCGGCAATATTGAGGGTGGTGCCTGTTTTACACTTACATTTGATTAAAAAGAGTTGCGATGCATGAAGATATTAAGATTTTATATGTTGAAGATGATGATGAGATTCGTGGTGAATTATTAGAGATTCTAGAACTTGACTTTGCTCATATAGCAGTGGCTAACAATGGTAAGGAGGGGTTGGATCTTTATAAAAAACAAAAACCTGATCTGGTCATATCTGATATCCAAATGCCTCAAATGGATGGATTGACTATGTGTAAGCAGATACGCGAGTTCAGCAGTGACCTGCCTATCATATTAACAACCGCATTTAATGAGCCCAGTTATCAAGAAGCCGTACAAGAGCTGGATAATACTTTTTTTGTAACCAAACCTATCAATATGGACGAGCTTTATGTAGCGATAAAGGCATCATTGCAGCAGATAGCAAAGATGAGATTATCTTGAATTTTGTGCTCTTAAGGGATCGGATCATAGATCAAGACCATGATCAGAGAGTCAATAAAGAGGTGATATGCGTAGATCTATGAAATATTTTATCCCTTTTTTCTCTTTTGTGGCAGCTGCGGTATTGATTGTGTTACAGGCATGGATACAACAAGGTGTTTACAAAAATGCCTTACTTCAAAAAGCCCCTGCAGAGGTAAGATTTTTGGGAGAGAGATTGTCCCAGACGATCACCTTGGCATCACAATCCAAGAGTATCAACCAACAAATATTAATGGATCTTATAGCTCCATATACGCGAGAAACAATCGATTTTGTTGAGCTTTATGATCACCATGCAGCAAAAAAATTCATGCATCATGTCGCATCATCTGTAACGCCACTTCAAAGTGCTCAGATCAGTATAGTTAGCAAAGTTTTGGCCGAGCAGTTTTCCTACATAGAGATCGATCAAAACAACGAGTTTATTGAAGGTTATTTTCCTGTAGATCTGTCAGGCCAAAAAGCTGAAACAGGATGGGGAGATAAGGGTGTCGTCTATTTTAGATTTGATTTAAGCGGGAAGTATGCTAATGCCCAAGAGATGATAAAAGATAATGTCCTTATGAATGCCGTTACCGTTATGATGGTGTTGGCTGTTTTTTCGTATTTGAGTTATATCTTTGTTTTTAGACGACTGGATAGGCTTTATGATGGGGCTAAAAGGGTTTCAAAAGGAGATATGAGTACTCTGATTCGCAATGGCGGAGATGATGAACTCGGTGAAGTCATTCGTACCTTTAATGATATGACCCTGCAGATGAGTGCTTATAAGCATAAAATGGAGGATCAGATCGAAACGGAAGTCGAGCAGCGAAGTAAACAAAACAGTGTTTTGCTACATCAAAATCGATTGGCTTCTATGGGGGAGATGATCGGCAATATTGCCCATCAGTGGCGTCAACCATTAAATGCCTTGGGTCTGATTCTTCAGAAGATGGATATTATGTCTCAACGTGACCAATTAAGCAGTGATGCTGTTCAGCTTAATACAAAAAGGGCGATGGCTCTTATAGCTAAAATGTCAACAACGATTGATGATTTTAGAGGTTTTTTCCGTCCGGACAAACAAAAAGAGAACTTTAATCTTAAGAGCCTTATGAAGGAGGTTTCTTCGCTTTTTCAAAGCAGTTTGGAGCATGAAAATATCACCTTGGAACTTGATATTCCCCCTTATTGTGAAATCTACGGCTATAAAAATGAGTTTTCCCAAGTGATGATCAATTTGATCAATAACAGCAAAGATGCTTTTAGGGAAAAAGATATAGATCATGCTAAAATACTTATCA
>JBFHUP010000334.1:0-2307 GCA_041589975.1 Sulfurimonadaceae bacterium
GACGCTATGGGAATTATTCAGACAGCGGATAAGGCCATGGATGAGCAGATTAAGATCCTTGATACGATCAAAATGAAAGCTATCCAGTCTGCATCAGATAATCAATCTAATGATTCTCGTAATGCGATTCAAAAAGATGTTAATCGTCTTATGGAACAACTTGACAATATCGCTCTAACAACTTCATTTAATGGTAGAAATCTACTTGACGGTAAGTTCTCTAATAAAGAGTTCCAAATCGGTGCGTACTCAAATCAAAGTATTGCTGCTTCTATTGGTAATACAGCAACAACGGCAACAGGTAACATCACAACAAAAACTGAAATCGCTCAGTTAGGAAATTTTGCGTCACTTTCAGAAGTAGGTCGTAAGGGTATGGATCAGATCACTTCTACAGGTCTAGAAGGTCTGGGTGTAGGTGATACGATTCGTATTGCTGGTGTTGGTGATTATACGATTACAGAGATCAACGGTAATGAAGGCGGTAATGCGACACTTACTTTAGATCGCGGTTTAGAAAAAGACCTAACCGTTGGAACCAATATCTCTATTGTTGAGACAGCTCAAGAACAAATTGATTTTGCAGAGTTTCAAAACGGTATTATCACAGATGCTTCCGGTTTTGCTATCGGTGATGAGATCGCTGTAAGTCGGGCGGACGGTTCTTTACAGTATGTGAAGATTACAGGTTTAGACTCTACGACCAACCCGGGCCAAACAGCGATCAGTTTTGATCAAAGCATTGATAGTACAGCAACATCGATCAAGATGCATGACCGTAAGACTTTAGGTACGGATCACATGGGTTCAGACTTTGTTCAATACACGGTCGAAGGTATTAAACTTCCGGGTGTACAACTCACTGATAAAAATGGTAACGGGACCGTCGGAACGGGTCTGGGAGCCGCAGCGACTCAAATTAACCTTGGAACAGCGGAACATGGTATCAAAGCCAATGCCATCATTGAAGCCAACTCAGTTGTCAAAGTAACGGGTGGTGATATTGCTGAAGATATCGTAATTAATGGTGTCGTGATTCTGGGTGCCGGTGATACCTTACGTGAGTCTGATACAGATAACAAGTTGGTTAACTCAATTAACGGTAAACGTGCTGAGACAGGTGTAACGGCTAACTTAGAAGCTGATGGTACCTTGACTCTAGTATCTGATGGTCGTGCCATGAACCTTAAAGGTCTGACCAATACGGCAGGTATCAATGACGGTGTTGTAGCAGGTCATATTGAATTTACACGTAACAATCTTGGGGTACTTAATGTATCTAGTGAACACTTTGTGGATGAGGGTCTGATTCAAGCTAACACGGCTGCTACATCATTAGATGAGGTTGTAGATGCTCACCAACTTTTTGAGATCCGTAGTGGACATATCCGCCCGGGTGATCCGGTAGGTCTTTTACGTACGCGTGAAGGTTCGATGAGAGCGATGGATTTAGCAGAAGCTGCAACTCGTGAACTTGATGCGATTCGTGCGGATCTGGGTTCGGTTCAGATCCAATTGGTTGTAACCGTTAACAATATCTCTGTGACACAAGTAAATGTTAAAGCAGCAGAATCACAAATCCGTGATGTTGACTTTGCAGCAGAATCATCAAACTTTCAGAAAAATAACATCCTTGCTCAGTCAGGTTCGTATGCATTAAGCCAAGCGAATGCGGTTCAGCAAAATGTTATGCGTCTGCTTCAGTAAAAGTTATAAACAACTTATTTCAGCCTTCGGGCTGAACAATTTATGATCTTTTTTTATTATAAAAATTTCTTATACATTAAAATCTCTTTTTAAGCCCGAAAAGAGCCTATTTTTCTTCAAATAAACCCTCATAAACCTTACTTGTAAAACTTAAATATCTGTTATAAAAAAAGAAATAATCTTTTTTTTCGTTAAAGTTTTTTATCAATTTGTCGATGCTATTCTATGGACTCCTGCACACTGCATGATGTCTATAATTGACAATAAAGGCAATAGAACAGATTATATTAGATATTAAAACTGAAACACACTCTCGTTTTTTTCACAAAGATCCCCAAACCCGCCTTAGTATAGTAATGCCTAATTATGTTATAAAATAAAAAATTTTCTTTTTTTTTGTTAAAGTTTTTTCAAATGCTGTCGATACTTCCTTTACGGCAAGGACGCCGCACGTTAAGTTGACTTTTAAAGTCTTTTCACTCACAATTCATGCAGAAAATCATGCATGAAAATTTATAAACTCTACAAAAGGATTTGACATGGGTTTCAGAATTAATACAAACATTGGTGCAATGAATGCACACAGATTAGGTGTTGCTA
>JBFHUP010000335.1:0-2272 GCA_041589975.1 Sulfurimonadaceae bacterium
AGCAGTTTGGTTCCATCTACCCTTCCTAATGCGGCAGCAATCATAATCGGGGTACGCCCGACATTATCTTTATAGTTGATGTCAGCACCCAAAGAGAGAAGTTTTTGGGCGTGTGACAAATAGAATTTGGTATCTTGAAAATTCATGGTTAACTGCAAAGGTGTCCACCCTATGGTGTCACCTGGAGCATTGACATGTGCCCCGTGGGTGTAGAGTCTAACCAAGATTTTTCGGAATTTCTCTTTCTCTTCATCTTGTAAAGCAGAACTTAGCTGATCATGCACCAAAGAGAGTGAGGTGTGAATCCCATCTCTGAGATTGATATTGGCACCAGCGTTAAGAAGCAGATCAATGGCTTCGAAATTATGTTTACGTATTGCCATCGTTAGAGCTGTATGTTCCGCATGATTGGCTTGGTCTAAAGTGGCTTTGCGATTGATAAGCAGTTTTAACACCTCAAGTCGGTTGGGTGAATGGGTGGCATAGATGAGTGGAAAGTTTCCATATTTGTCTTTGGTATCGATATTGAAACCTCGGTTAAGGAAAAAAGAGACCATAGCCGTTGATCCACTCATGACGGCCACATGTAAAAAGGATTGTTTTTTACTATTAAGCAGATCGGTCTTAGGCTTTTGATGCAGGAAAAAAAGTAGATTATGCATATCTCCTTGCTGAATCATATTAAAGACATTCTCCCTTGGAGGTGTCTTTTCTAATAACTCTTCATAAGTGGCTAAAGCATGTTTGCCCTCCTTTTGGATAAAGGGAAAGGTTGCTTTTTGCATCGCTTGGGATTGGAGTTTAAACGCACCGTTGGCAATGAGCAATTCACCCAGTGCCGCAAGTCTATTTTGGAGTGCCAAAAGTAAAATAGAGCGTTCTTGTATATCTTCTAAGTAGATATCCGCACCGTAGTTGATAAGTAGCAGAGCTAAAGATTCCAATTTCAGTTCAATAGCGTACATTAAAGGCGTGATGTGGGTTTGATGGTGGGGCGTATCGACGCAAAAACCGTTAAGTATCATCGTGACAACAGCGTGGTGGTCATTGTTTTTGATATGGTGAAAAAAAAGGTTGATCTGTTCTATATCAAAGTGTGAAGATTGAGGAATATCAAGTTGTGTACCTAAAATGACACTACTTTGAAGATGCTCTAAAAAGCCCATGTACCACTCCTTATAGCAAAAGCTTACTCATAGAGTATATCAAATCGTATTAAATGTAAATTAAACAATTTGTATGACTTATATTACATATAATCATCGGCAAAAATAGAGCTGATTTTAAGTCTATATCGCTATAATTTCGAATATTATTTACAGAGGGTTTTTATATGCGTGGATATAAGATTTTTGCAGGAACAGCCAGTGTTGAATTTGCACAAGAAGTGTGCGGTTCATTAGATGTACCACTGTCGAAAGCGGAGGTAAAACGTTTTTCAGACGGTGAGATCAGTGTTCAGATTGCTGAAAGCGTACGTGGCCGAGATGTTTTTATCATCCAATCGACGGGAGCTCCATCCAATGATAATCTTATGGAGCTTCTTGTGATGACGGATGCTCTTCGTAGAAGTTCTGCTAACTCTATTACTGCTGTTGTCCCGTACTTCGGTTATGCTCGCCAAGATAGAAAAGCGGCCCCTCGTGTTCCTATTACGGCAAAATTGGTAGCCAATCTCTATCAGACAGCAGGTATTGACCGTGTTGTAACCATTGACCTTCACGCAGGTCAAATCCAAGGTTTCTTTGATATCCCTGTAGACAACCTTTATGGTTCCATTATCTTTGAAGAGTATATCAAAGAGAAAAAACTTAAAAACCCGATTATCGCAAGTCCTGATATTGGTGGTGTAGCTCGTGCCAGATACTTTGCTAAAAACTTAGGTCTTGAGATGGTTATCGTTGATAAACGTCGTGAAAAAGCGAATGAGTCAGAAGTAATGAATATTATCGGTGATGTTAAAGGTCATGATGTTATTCTTATTGATGATATGGTTGATACAGCTGGTACGATGGTCAAAGCAGCATCAGTACTTAAACAAAAGGGTGCAACATCAGTTATGGCGTGTGCAACACATGCAGTACTTTCAGGTCCTGCATATGAGCGTATCAAAGAGGGCGAATTGGATGAACTGGTAGTAACTAACTCCCTTGAATTACGCCAATCTTGTGATAAGATTAAGGTATTGACGGTTGCTCCGCTGTTTGGTGAAGTGATTCGTCGTGTTTATCATAACGAGTCGGTTAATTCATTATTTTAATATGTTGTAGGA
>JBFHUP010000336.1:0-2265 GCA_041589975.1 Sulfurimonadaceae bacterium
CCAGTAGTACATTGATGCTGCTAAAATTAAAAAGCTTAAGATGGCGTTCTTGCATCTTTTGCACAAGGGCAAGATCTTTGTGTCCGATATCTACACCCAAAACATCCAAATAGTGCTTAATATAATCTGCCATGACTCATCTCTTGTTTCTAATCTTGAGTGATTTTATCTTTTTAAAGTGAAGCTGAGATAAAATAGCACTACTTTAATTGATGGAGCTATCATGCAAAATATCTTAGAACTCTGTACTTCACCCGATAAAGGAGGCTTGGAACTCTATTTTGCTGATATCACCAATCAACTCTCAACCATCTTTAATGTCAAACGTGTCGTGGGGCCAAAGTGTTCGTTGGAAAAACATCTCAATTCTGACATGACAGAGTTTGTCATCGAAAAAAAATCTCACTATATGCCTCTCAAAGCCGCAAAAAAATTGGCTAAGATCATTGATGACAATGAGATCAATCTGGTTCATCTACACTGGAACAAAGATCTTGCTTTAGCCATTTTTGGAAAACTCTTCTCCAAACGTAAACCCAAGGTGGTACTTACACGACAGATGCAGTTTCCGGGCAAAAAAACAAGTGCCTACCATAAGTTCATCTACAAAAATCTCGATCATGTGATCGCTATTACCGAACGCGTCAAAGAAGATATGACCAAAGGAATCCCACAAAAAGTACGCCCTGAGATCTCGACTATCTACTATGGTGTCAAGCCACTCGAAAAAGCCGATCCTGAAGTGACTCAAAAACTGCGTGCCCAATATGTCGATGAAGATGATGATTTTCTTATTGGACTTTTTGGACGTATCGATGCCTATAAGGGTCAACATCTGCTTATTGAAGCCTTACGTCTAGCACGAGGCAAATCCTATCCCTTTAAAGCCATTCTTGTGGGTCATGCGATGGAAGATGCTTATCTTGAAGAGCTTAAGACATTAGTTAAAAAGAACAAACTCGAAGATCATATTATTTTTACGGGCTTTGTAACGAATCCTAGAGAATTGATGCAGGCATGTGACACCGTGGTATTGACAACTGTCGAAGAGACCTTTGGATTGGTGCTTATTGAAGCGATGAGTGTCGGCATCCCTGTCATTGGAAGTAATGCCGGTGGCGTTCCTGAGATCATTGAGCATAAACAGTCCGGACTGCTGTTTGAATCAGGAGATGCCAACTCTTTACTGGATGCCTTAGAGACGATGTATCAAACAAAAAAAGTACGCTTACGCTGTATCGAAAATGCCGAAGTGGTGGTTAATGATAAATTTAATTACGACAAACATGTTGCTAATGTCTCAAAACTTTTTAAACATTTGTTAAAGGCAGAAAATGAATAAGATATCGATAGTCATGATCACTAAAAATGCGGCCTTAACACTGGAAAAGAGTCTCAACTCATTAAAAGAATTTGATGAAGTTCTTATCTACGACAACGGATCAACAGATGCGACTTTAGACATCATCACAAAATTTGATAATATCTCTTTGCATCAAGGTGAATTTTTAGGTTTTGGACCGACCAAAGCACATGCAGCAAATCTAGCAAGAAATGATTGGATTTTTTCACTTGATGCTGATGAAACCATCACTCAAGAGTTAGGCAATCACTTACTTAATATGTCCTTGCCCGCAGACACATGCTTCGAGATAAGACGTGACAATTATTATAGAAATAAACATATCAAATGCTGCGGTTGGTACCCAGAATACATAACTCGCCTTTACAATAAAAAAACAACCAATTTTAGCAATGCCATGGTGCATGAAACAGTCGAAACAAAAAAGTGTACTGTGGCCAAACTACCTTTTCCTATTAATCATTACTCTTTTCACTCAGTCAGCGATTTTCTTGTGAAAATTCAAAACTACTCAGAGATTTATGCTAATGACATGAAAGGGAAAAAAGATGCCTCGATCTTTAAAGCTTTTTCTCGCGGTCTTTTTGCTTTTATCAAAAGCTATTTCTTTCGTAAAGGATGTATATCAGGTTTTGAAGGTTTTGTCATAGCCATGTTCCACGGCCTAGGAACAACCGTAAAATATCTTAAACTACATGAAAAAAATCGTCCACAACAATAGCTTTCAGCTACCTAAAAACTAAAGTCTGCAGATCTTTTTTGACCTGTTCAAACATCTCTTGACGTTTGACTTCATCCAATGGAATCATATAGTTATGCTGTAAAGCCTCAGCACCAATACTCTTCCACCGTTTCGCTGAAGCAAAGAGTGTATCGGCAAAAAAGGTCATCGTCTGAGTCCC
>JBFHUP010000337.1:0-2254 GCA_041589975.1 Sulfurimonadaceae bacterium
ACCAAAATCTCCACACTTTATGCCAAGATGAAAGCCGCCGCTGCGGCAGATATCTTTTCCAAAATGGATGTCAAAGAAGCAACGGCCATCCTCACCACACTACCCCCTAAGGTGCTGGGCAAAATCTTTGCCAAAATGAAGCCGGATAAAGCTGCAGAACTTACCCACGAACTGGCTTTGATGCCTAAAAAAGAGCTCTAGGCTCTTTCTTTACAACTTTTTTTACATTACGCCTCCAAACTTTTCAAACATTAATAACACCCAAAATTCGTATCAAGCTATTTTAATGTTGTTTAAAATATAATATCAAAAAACATAAATAAATATAGGAAAATATCATGGGCCAACCAGCAATGTGTGAAGGTGCAGTAGTAGAGTGTCCTCATGGGGGAAAAGCTGATATCCCTCCATCACAAACGGTTTGGACCTCAGGAGGAAAAGCCTATTATGTTCTGGGTGATATTTTAAACGCCTCGATTTCAGGGTGCAGTAATCCTGCTACTGCAGGAGGTCCTTGTACAGCGATCATCTGTAACTCTCCAGGCAATACCGAAATGTCAGCAAAAGTAGCAGGAGAAAGCTTTTTACTTAACGTCGATGGCTGTATGACCAATCTAGGTGTGCCTGTTTCTTTAAGTGATCCTGGGCAAACGGACTTTACTGTATCGGGTGCCGCAGCTGGAGCTGTTGTGGAGATAGCTTCTCCTGAAGAAGAGGCTGCTGAGGAAGAAAAGGCTATCAGTGAAAATGTACAGACTTTTAAACTCTATCCATTAAGAGTGATTGAGCTTCCCCGTTCAGAGGCAAAAAGTAAGCGTTTAGGAAGTAAAACCGCCATTCAGTATTTACCGCTTAAAGGTGAACGTCAATTTTTTAAGATGGATAACACTTTTCGTTCTGTCGGTGGAACGTATCAAGCGATCCAACGTTTGACTTCGATGAAAGCCTATTTACATGTTAAAACTACTGATGGTGTTACGAAGTATAAGGTACATAATTTAGGCTCAATGACTGGTGGCCATGTAGGGCAAACCTATTATGAAAAAATTGCTAGTGATAATCCGGAAAAAAAGTTTAAAGCAGTGTCTCGTATCCTCCTAAAAGATGATGAGTCTATAGAACTTGCTTTTACGCATTTTGATATAGAACCGGCAGAGTTTGAACAATTTGACCCCAAAGCTTATGGCAAGAAGACGCATTACCATCTAGAAGATATCCAGAGCATTCAAAAAAGTTTTAGTCTTGAAGAAGATCAGATGAAAGCATTTGCTGTCAAAAAAGCTCCAACTGCTGTTGTCAAAAAAGCCCTACCTTTAGTCTGTGTTATCAAAGATCCCATTGGAGAGATTGAAGATGCTTACGCGAAACTCTATTTCAGTACGAATATGGCTTATGCTCACAATAACCCTTTGATGGAGAAAATTAAAACCAATAACCGTTATGCGTATGCCATTGCAAGTTTCATGGATAATCTTTATATTAGTCCAGAGGAGCATAAGGAGCAAGAAGAGCTGAGAGACAAACTAAAAAAAGCTTACTATACTCTTGTCGAAGGGGTAAAAACTGAGTTTTGGGATTATATAAAAGATGATGCTGATGCTAAAGGGTTTTTAGTGGATTTAGGTGGACAATCAACTAATCTATATCATGATAAAATCGTCATGCTCAACGGATTGATGGATTATCAATTGGCAGTTAATTATATAGAAGAGACAAAAGTAGCATGCAGTTCACTTTTAAAGCCCATATATGATGAAGAGCAGAAGTGGCAAATACTCAGTACAAATGGTTTTCCATTTTCGACAGTTTATTATAACAACCTCGCCTGTTTTGAGCATAAAAAACATCATGTTTGTCTCAACCCTTTTGCTCTGAGTTTTGACCCCAAAGACCCCAAAAGCGAACCAAAGCTTCATGCTCAAGTAGATTTTAGTGAGTATTACGAAAGTCATATCGATGTCATGGCTTTAGCTGTTTTTAGTCTCTATTTTAGCCAGACTCATAAAGCAAAAGTAGAGAGTGCCCCCTTAAAGTATCAAGAAGCTGCGGCAGCTTTTTACTATACACTTAAGAAGCTTAGTACTAAGATGGAGTTTAAAAAAGAGCTTCAAGAAGATTTTAATTCGCAACTAGAGGGTAACGCTTACAGCGATCTTTTTAAGAAGAAAGGAAAGCGAAAAGATACCTTTATAGATGATTATGAAAATGTTGATAATCTAGCCTCATTTTGTGCATTTAACTGGAAAAAGGCAAG
>JBFHUP010000338.1:0-2242 GCA_041589975.1 Sulfurimonadaceae bacterium
ACAGCTGAGAGTTTGGAAAAAGCGGGAGTCCCCGTGAGCAGTTTTATGACACTTCGAGCAGGAAATGTTATCAAACAAGCTAAAGAGGCTATGAAGGATTATCCAAGTTTACAGCATTGATAATCCCGTATACGATGAGTTTTTTGTTATGATAGTAGAGTAACTCTTGTTGTAAGGAGTCACCATGAATGAAAATGATACAGCTCTTGTAACCATAAAATATGAACTGTTTGGCAAGTTTGTAGTGCTTTTTGTCAGGTCAATTGGTATCTATCTGGGTGTTTTTATTATTGTTGCTGGTGAATATCTTTTTATGCAACTTATTGGCTGGGCAATCTTTCTTGTGATGTTATATCGTTTCATAGACATGCTTTTATTTAAACAGGCTCTAATTACTGAAAAAAAATTCATTAAAGAGTGGTATTTCCTTGGTTCTTTTAGTCTAAAGGTCGGAAATCTACAGTGTAAAAAGTCCAGTACCAAATTTGGTGGAGCACTTCTGTTTGATGAGATAGATAACAAAGGACAAAGTCTTTTTTTTAGTGTGGATACTCTGCCTTTAAATATTGTGAAACTCAAAGAGATCAAAAAGGTATTACTTCAACTTCATGTGATCAGCAAAGATGATTGTTCTTGGATAGATGAATAAGTCAGCTGCTAGCTTTGTCAAAATTATTTTTTGCAGTTTCAAGGGATTGGGCATACATATAAGAAGGCAGAGTATTGGAAAAATCAGAGTAATGTAACACCGATTAAGGGCGGATCCTGCCCGTGGGCACTCCGCCGAGGAGAACCCAGCGTTAGCGTAGGGAAAGGGGCTTTGCTCCTTGCCTGTATAAAATGATAGACCTAGACTTTGTTTTGTATTTTTATCTTGGTACCAAAAAGTTCTATCGCTTTTTTAACCATAGGATCTTCTAGAATAGCTCCTTGATCAAACTCTGGGCTTTTTTCTGCTGGAACTTGATCCCCACATCCAACGACACAAGAGCCACTGCCATTGGGGTCTTCTTGTTCTGCTACTGGTTGTGATATAGGTTGAGGCTCTGCAACAGCTATAGGCTCTTCTACTGCAGTAGCTTGAGCGGGTTCAGATCCGAGGTCTGGTGCATAGTTGCTCAGGCCTGAGGCTTGGGTGTCTTTAATATCTATTTGGGATGTAAATGGTGAGGCTTCTTGTGCAGCTTTTAGGGGCTCAGAATTTTTTTTTTCTTCTTGAGGCTCTATCCAAGGCTCACTAATGATCTCAACCTTGGTCTCCAGACCAAAGATCTCATGTATAAATGGTAAGATGATGTCTTTATAGTGATTTCTAAGGGGATGGAGGATCTCTTCAGGTGCGTGAAACTGCAGGGCTAAGGTAGAACCTTCAAAGCCTAAAAGTTTAACGGCCATTTTAAAATTGGTACCAAGTTGGACATTGCGATCCATGAGTTTGCCTATGAGTTTATCAAAAAGCTGATCTTCTAAGGCTATGACAGGCTCTTTTTCCTGAGGAACGGGGACAGAGATAGTGTCATTGATACCGCCTAAAGCTTCAGGTACAGGTGAGATCGGCGGTGTGACATCAGGTTGAACGGTAGCTTTTGGTTTGGAGAGAGGCTGAGGATGTGATGCGATATCATTTTCCAGACTTTGTATCATCTCATCGATCTCTTTGATCTTTAGAGCTTCCATCATTTTGAAAAAAAGCAGTGACAGTACAAAGGAGCCATCGGCATTGATACTGATGAGTGATTTGGATTCAGAAAGGATTCTAAAAAATCTTTCGATGATCAGTGTCGAAAAGTTGCGATCATCTTGGGCAAAGAGACGCTCTTTTAAAAAGGCGATCAGTTCATCGATGATCATAGAGGATTCATGATCGGCATATTCACGCACAAAGGCTAAGATACGCTCCTTATCACGATTAAAGATGGCGTGGAAAAGATTGGATAGGGTTTGTGGGTCAACCAGACCTAACATATCCGTTACCGTATTGATATCGACAAAGTTTTTTGAGTAGATGATGGCTTGATCAAGCAACGTCAGGCTATCACGAAGAGAACCTGCACCGCTACGGGCGATGATGTTTAGAGCGGGTGGTTCAAACCCGATGTTTTCGAGATTGAGGATATGGCCTAGATGATTGACGATATCCTGATCCGGGATACGTTTAAATCTAAAGTGCTGGGTACGGCTTAGAATCGTAGCTGGAAGCTTCAGCGGATCGGTCGTAGCCAGGATAAATTTTACAAAAGAT
>JBFHUP010000339.1:0-2221 GCA_041589975.1 Sulfurimonadaceae bacterium
AAGCGTTTAGAAGTTAACCATATGAAAAACAGCATGGCCATAGAGAGTATCTTAGAGAAGATAGAGTTTCTACACTATGATGAAAGTTTTTCCGAACTAGACAGAGACAAAGAGAAGCTTAAATATGCCGAAGCTTTTTATCATGAAGTTTTTAATTTGGCCACGATGCTCAAAAAGAGCCCCAACACCCTGCCCAACCACAAGCCTGTCGCAAAAGAGCAGCGTGACAGCTACATACGTATTATCTCTTTGCTCGAAAACAATCTTAACTATCTTCAAAAGGTCATAAATCACCAAAAAACAGCAATGATACTTCCTGCCATCAAAAGTACCAAACAAAGCTGCATACAGTGCCATCTGCAATTTAAGAGTAAGCCGTGAGATTTTTTGTCTCAATCCTTTTTTTGACAATCCTGCTGTCAGCCAATGAAAACAGCCAAAATATTGCAAGCTTGGAACAACGACTTCAAAAAATGGAACAGCAGTTAAACAGCTTTGAAAAAAACCAAAAACTCTCTATTGGCGGACGCATACAGTTAGACACGGTCATCAATCGCCCCAGCGTTAATAAAAGCGGTGGCTCCAATACCTACGACTATTTCCTTACGCCCAACTCTTTTAATAATAATGCTCCTATCACCAAAGTCTCCAGCAACATCAGAAGCTCCAGGATCTGGTTTAAATCACGGAAAGAGACAGAAATCGGTCAGCTTGAATCCTTTATAGAATTAGACTTTTGGGGAGGCAATGGTAATGAGGTAGCAACAAACAGCCATAACTTAAGGGTTCGTCACGCCTATGCCTCGCTTAACCGTTGGACCTTGGGTCAAACTTTTTCAACGTTTATGGGAAATTCGCTTCCTGATCTCATTTTAGTAAGCGGAGACTTGGTCTTTATTCGACAGCCGCAACTACGCTATACCCTTAGCGGGGCTTCTTGGAGCATGGATTTTGCTTTAGAGTCTCCTGAGACACGTTTAATACCTCTAGACACCAACAATACTACCAGCTACAACGATGATCCTTTTTTTGACACGATTGTCAGAGCCCGTTATGCGGATGAAAAAATGCGTTTTTCTCTAGCAACGCTTTTTCGTTCTGTTGCACTGCAAACCAATGAGACACTGCAACAAAAATTTGCCTGGGGTGCCAATACGACACTCAAATACAGTGTCACACATCAAGATTATATACATGCATCCCTAGCTGCGGGAAAGGGTATGGGACGCTATCTATCCTTGGGCTTTTTCCCAGCAGGAGAGTATGACCCTGTGAATGAAAAAATTGATCTGCTGTTTATAAGAAGCGGCCACCTCTCCTATACCTACAGTATCAATGCCAAGCTTCGCTCTACACTTCTGTTTAGCAGTGTTAAGACAGACCCTTCGGATGATCTTAAATTTATCCAACCCGAACAGACTTCTGTCGCCCATCTCAATCTACGCTACATACCTTTTTCGCAATCACTGATCACTTTAGAGTATGCTGTCGGAGAGCGGGAAGGTCAAAATTTTAGCAGGCAAAAACTCCACAGGTTGATGGCATCGTTATCATATCTCTTTTAGCTCTGCGTAATCATAAATTTCCATAAGCCAACTGATATCAGCGTAATAAAAAATATCCCGAAAAAATTTAATACCAATCCAAATCCCATCATCGATTTAATACGAACAACACCGGAACTCATAGCAATCGCATTTGGTGGTGTCGCAATAGGGAGCATAAATGCATAACTGGCACAGATCGTTGCCACCATCATAAACAGTGTTGTATCCAACCCTGCTTTTACTGTAACCGCATAAATCACAGGTAATATCGCAGATATTAAAGCCGTATTACTGGTAATCTCTGTCGTAAAAGTAACCATAGCTGCAATAATGGCAAGCAATACAATCGATGGCAGATCCGTTATATCTAAAAGCATCGTTGCAATTCTATCTGCCAAGCCCGTTGATGTAAATGCTAAAGCGATAGAAAAACCGGCACCGAACAAAAAGATAATTTCATAAGGAATTCTTTTGCTGTCTTCCCATTGCAAAACGGATATGGGCGGAGCAAACATCAACAAACCTGCAGCAAGTAAAATCCCTTTTTCATTCAAACCCAAGCCGTCATAATAGGGTTGAATCGGAGAGTTCACAAACAACACAACAATCAGTGACAAAAGCACCCAAAGTACTTTTTTCTCATCCGGGCTCATTGACGGATGAGGCTCTCTGAT
>JBFHUP010000340.1:0-2218 GCA_041589975.1 Sulfurimonadaceae bacterium
ACAAGGAGGAAGCGTACTAACAGTACGTGACGACGAAGGCAACGCAGCTAATGCATTGCTATTTGAGTTTATCACAGGGGGCGTACTTTTTTCTTGATCTCTTTGGGCAGATGGGCAAACGGCAACTCCAACTTCTCCTTCTCCCCCTCCACTGTCACCATACAATCCACCGTCATCCGCTCCTGATTAAAAGAGATCACTTTAAAATGGCGTTCCTCTTCTGTGAAGGTGATATTTTTTGCCGAGAGGTTGATTGTCGGTTTTTTCTTTGCCATGAAATATTAACTCCTTATTCGCAACGCCTAATTTTCACCTTCTATGTGTTCATATATTAACTGTTTGATGGCATCTTGAAAATTGATCTCTTTGTGATCCGCATACTTTTTTAATTTCCGCCACTCTTTTGAAGGGAGATGAACCGTCAAGGTCACTAAGCCCTCTTCCGCTTCACGAATACGGGCATACTGTTTTTCGGTTTTAAGACGTTCCATAGGTGAAACATAAGACCTGGATGATTTAAAACCAATGATTTTACCATGCTCAAACAGAGGTGACACTTTGGCTTTAACCCAATAAAAACCACTATCTTTACGAAGGTTTTTCACTACACCTTCCCACTCTTTTCCTGACTTGATCGTATCCCACATCTGTTTAAAAATAGAACGCGGCATATCAGGATGGCGGATAATGTTATGAGCTTTTCCTACCAACTCCTCTGCAGAGTATCCGCAAATCTCGGCAAAAGTGTCATTGACATAGGTAATCTTACCGTCTAAGTCGGTACGGGATATAATAAGTTTTTCTTGCGGAACTTCAACTTCACGAGATAGATCACTCATATTACCCTCCGGCATTCTTGGAGTATCTATTCATTATAACAAGTTAGAGAAAAAAAGCGTCATCTTTTGGGAAAATTGTCATCAGCCTTTAAAAAAGAGTTTACACTGCTGTGATAAAACAGCATCAAGCAAACGGTCAAAGCTATGACAATTACTTCTTTGGACTCAACAATGACACTCTTTTTTGGGTCTGATAAAACCCCACATGAGGATATCGCTCTTTTAGGTTATCAACAACATCTAAAAGCCCTACATCTTTAGCAATTTCCCGGATATCGTCATCTTCACCAAAACGTTCCAAATATCGTCCAATAGATTTAGGCCAATCCACTTTTTTATTTTCATAATACTTCTTCATCTCATTAAAAAAAGAGAGTTTCATAACAGAGGAAACTTTGGCATGACACTGTTTGATATCCCAATACTCTTTTAAAAGTTTATAAGCACCCCGACCGTCACCCACTAAAGCATACTCTGTTGCCTGTTTGGTACTTTCCAAATAGCTCCTTCGTACCTTAACGACATCATCATGTGTATGGATATAGTGATATTGATCCATAAGATCAAACACTCCAGGCAAGTGGCTCTTTTTTAGAGCCTCACCCAGACGTAAAATAACTTTGATTTTTGTAATGCTTAACAATGCTTTCGTTTTATATTTTGGAAACTGCTGCAAAATCTCCGAGAAATATTTCATGCGTTTGAGATCCCACTCATATTCCGCCTTTTCCAATCTCTCCAAATAGCGTTCACCCAAGAGTTCCACCTTGGTATGCAAAGGTGTTTTATCTAAAAAAGCATGTCGCTGGATATATTTAAAATAGCCCTTGAAGTTTTGATTTTCGATCTCTTTTTCACTATCAAAAAAGATCTCGGGCTGTTTTTTTAAAGCTAAAACAAGATCTTTTTTATCAGAAACCCGTGCAAACGGCTCTAACAATCTGTGGGCACGTTTCTGTTCCGATGCACTGGTTTTGATAAGCTTTTTAGCCGTTAAAAAGATCGTTTCCCACTTCTTTTCTAAGATCTTATAAGGATAGGCATGTTTTAAAAGCGGCATATGATCTACCTTGAGGTAGGCCTCTTTAATGTTCAAGCCCTTAATGAGTTCATAAAAGATGACAATATCTTGTCGTTGTTTGGCCAAAGTTGTATAGATCTGCTGATATTTTTCCTCCTCTAAATAGGGAGTGATCACCTTTTTTGCACCCCGATGATCGCCTTTGGCCAACAGATCAATGAGTTTAGGCAAAGTTTCTTTCCAGGAGTTTTGAAACAGATCACAATAAAGCGGATGTAATCTCAAAAAAACGTTTTTCTGAACTATTTGGTGAACCTGTTCAAAGTCTCTGACCTTATAGGCTACCTCAAAAGCATCT
>JBFHUP010000341.1:0-2217 GCA_041589975.1 Sulfurimonadaceae bacterium
AACACTTTGTTTGTTAAAGATGTGGATTATGTTGTCCAAGATGGTGAGATTGTTATCGTCGATGAGTTTACGGGTCGTCTGAGTGAAGGTCGCCGTTTCTCAGAAGGTCTACACCAAGCTTTAGAAGCTAAGGAAAACGTAGATATCAAAGAAGAGACACAGACCTTAGCAGATATTACGTTTCAAAACTACTTTAGAATGTATGACAAGCTTGCCGGTATGACAGGTACGGCTCAGACAGAAGCTACAGAATTTGCACAGATCTATGGTTTGGATGTAGTCTCTATTCCGACAAACTTACCGATTGCCCGTGAAGATCTGAATGACCTGATCTACAAAACAGAGCGTGAGAAGTTTGAAGCGGTCATCAAAAAAGTCAAAGAACTTTCCCAAAAAGGTCAGCCGATCCTGATTGGTACCGCTTCGATTGAAAAATCAGAACTGCTTCACAGCCTGCTTAAAAAAGAGAAGATCGCTCACACGGTGTTAAATGCCAAACAGCATGAACAAGAGGGTGAGATCATTAAAAAAGCGGGCGTCAAAGGTGCCGTTACAGTTGCCACCAACATGGCAGGTCGTGGGGTCGATATCAAGCTTACGGATGAGATTAAAGAGCTTGGAGGTCTGTATATCATTGGTACTGAGCGTCATGAAAACCGCCGTATTGATAATCAGCTTCGTGGTCGTTCCGGTCGTCAAGGTGATCCGGGAGCGAGTCAATTTTACCTCTCACTAGAAGATAGCCTTTTACGTATCTTTGGATCGGACAAGATCAAGATGATCATGGAACGTTTAGGGATCAAAGATGGCGAGTATATCGAATCTAAGATGGTTACACGTGCGGTTGAAAAAGCTCAGAAAAAAGTGGAGAACCTTCACTTTGAGTCTCGTAAGCATGTGGTTGAGTATGATGATGTGGCCAATGAACAGCGTAAGATTGTCTATCGTTTTAGAAATGACCTTCTTAATCCAGAGTATGACATTAAAGGACGTTTGTCTGATATCCGTCATGAGTATTTCGCTCAGCTTTTAGAAGTGTGTGAGATCTATCAAGGTGGCGTCCAAGAGGACTTCAATCTGGAAAAACTGTCACAGATGCTTGTGGAAGAGATGCGTGTACAGATTGAAGTGGATGAGTTTAAAGGCAAAGATGCGGACGAGCTTTTAGAGCTTCTAGTGACAGCCTTTACCTCCATGTATGATGAAAAGATGGCACCACTTGACCCGCAGCTGCGATCTGATATCGAAAAAGAGATCTATCTTAAGACACTTGATCAAGCATGGAGAGAGCATCTTTATCAGATGGATACGATGAAAACAGGTATTGGGCTTCGTGGTTATAATCAAAAAGATCCATTGGTTGAGTATAAAAAAGAGAGTTTTTACCTCTTTAATGAGTTTAGAAACACGATCAAATTTGAGACGATCAAGATGTTACAACTCATTCAATTTGATCAGCAGGCCTTGCAAAATCGTGACCGTTTTGCCGAAGAAAAAGCGGAGCAAGAGAGTTTTGCCCAAAGCGGAGATAAACCGGTATTTGAAAAAAAGCCTAAACGTAATGATCCGTGTCCCTGTGGCAGCGGTAAGAAGTATAAAAACTGCTGTGGACAGTCAGGACCTAAAAAAGGCGGCATAGCTCGTGGCTAGAGCCAAATCACTTCTACCCTTTTTAGTCCGCAGATATCTACGGTTTGATAAAGAGCAGCCGTTTATCTTTCTTTCAGCTCTTTTAGCCTTTTTAGGTATCGCTTTGGGTGTTATGGTACTGATGATCGCCATGGCACTGATGAACGGTATGAGCAAAGAGTTTCAAAAACGTCTTTTTGTGATGAACTATCCCTTGACCATCGTACCGAAGTTCTCTTCCAGTCTTGATTTTGAGACCTTGGAAATGCTTAAAAAAGAGCTTCCGGATCTTAAATATTCAGCTTTTATTCGTACGCAGGCGATTGCCAGACGATCGGGGCAGATGGATGGCGGGATGCTTTTTGGTGTGGATTTTAAAGATGAAGTGGCAATCAACTCAGTACTTAAAAAAGCTCTGGGTGATAAGGTACCGGGCAAGTTTCAAGTCGTTATGGGACAGACACTTTATGATAATTATGCTCTGAATCTTGATGATAAACTTACTTACATCTTTACAGATATTTCAGCTAACGGTTTTTCGGTCACACCGAAGATGAAACGTTTTCAAGTTGCAGGTACTTTTGAATC
>JBFHUP010000342.1:0-2214 GCA_041589975.1 Sulfurimonadaceae bacterium
AGATTTCTTAGTGTCTGGCTGGAGACTTGTGCCACACTTTCACCGGTAAGCAAAGCATCGATTTCAAGCTCGTCTGCGATTTTTTGAGCAGCCATGATCATCAGGCGTTTGAGTGTCACACCCATATAGGTCGGAGCAGTTGAACGAAAGATCTCTTCAATAACATCGTCAAAAGGAACTGAGATGAATTTTACCCGATGTGATGATCCAAATTTATTCCAAAGATAGAGTGCTACTTGTTTGACACCGATCTCATGAGCCATACCGCCAAGATTAAAGAAAATAAAGTGGGTTTTAATACCCCGTTTCATGGTCAAGTAAGATGCGACCGTGGAGTCAAAGCCTCCTGACATGAGTGAAAGAATGTCCCCTTGCGTACCGATAGGAAAACCGCTTAAGCCTTTATATTTGGTCGTGATGATGTTGAGTTGTTTATTAATAAGTTCAAGGCGAACCGTCACATCGGGGTTTTTAAGATCAACGACTTTGGCATCAGAATGAGCTTTAAGATAGCCCCCCACTGTTTGTTCGATCTCTATAGATTTAAAAGGGTGGCTGCCTGTACGTTTGACTCGAACCACAAAGCTTTTATTTGCCAAAGAGGGTGCTACAATCTCTGCGACTTTGACTTTGATCTGATCGATGGTTTCCATATCATCAAACTGAAGAGCTTCTAAAATCTGTTCGATGCCTGAGGTGTTTAAAAGAGCTTGCCTAACCTCTACAAGATCACTTTTTGGTGCAATCACTTCAATTTTGTCTGAAAATTTTTTAATCGTAATATCTTGAGTGATGCGTTCTAAAATGGTAATGAGATTGGTATAAAGCTGCCCAACCATTTGACGTTTGGCACTGTTACCTTTAACCATGATCTCTGGAAAAAGTTTTAGTATAAATTTTTGAGTTGACATAGTTGGAGATTGCACGCTTTAAACCTTCTGTAATCTATGTGCAATTATAGCACAGCTGTTGTTTTTTAACCCCTTGGCAGGTATACTTTCTTGCATAAAACAAGGAATAAAGATGGATAAAAAAAGCGTTACAAGTGTCAAGTTTACAGCGGATGGTTCTTACAAGGTTACGGGAATTGACCGTATCAAAGTCCCTTCTACCAAAGAAGATATAGAAGTTCCCCGAGGGAAGATTTTATTGTGTGGATGTGGTAAAAGTGCTACGATGCCTCGCTGTGACGGTGCTCATAAGGCTGCTGGTTTTAAATCTCTCAAAGCTGATGACCGTATACCAACGAAAGATAAAGATTATTACGGCAAAGAAATTACGGTTCATTTTGATTTAGCTGCTTGTGCTCATGTGGGGTACTGTGTCAATGGTATGCCTGAGGTTTTTGATGTTAAAAAACGTCCTTGGATTAATCCGGATCAAGGGGCAGTGGATAAGATTATTGAGATCGTACGCAAATGTCCTGCAGGAGCTTTAAGCTATACACTTAAGGATCAAAAACGTGTTGACTCTTTTGACAGCGATACGGAAATTATTTTTCATAAACATGGCCCTTATGAGTTTTGGGGCGGTATCGAAGTCGAAGGTGATGATCAGCCCAAAGTATTAGACCACTACACCTTATGTGCCTGCGGTAAGAGTAAAAACCACCCTTATTGTGACGGTAAACACCTGAAAAAATAGCGATATGAGGCATTTATCTAAAACATAACTTCGCTTAGGTATGATGTCACTACTAAAAAACAGAGGAAGATTATGTTTGAAATAGAGGCTACTAAAGTCGAAAAGATGTATCGTCTGCAAGACAAGCTCAATCGTGATACCAATGGGGATAATTGGGCCATGGCCGGTGTGACAAAAGAGGGGCGAAAGATTGACTGGTTGCGTTGTATCTATATGGAGACGGCTGAAGCGATTGACTCTTTGAACTGGAAACACTGGAAAGATATCAACGGCAAAGATGATATTGCCAATCTTAAAGTGGAATTGGTCGATATCTGGCACTTTATTATGTCAGAACATATTGCACGGCGTAGCCTTGAAACAGCCATTGAACAAGCAGTGCATGACATCAACAGTGTAGCTTGGGAACCGCAAGCAAGTATCGATAACGCGGATAAGTTTGAGTTTTTAGAAGAGGTTATGCGAGATGCACTTAACGGTGCGTTGCCTTATATGGAGTTTTTAAAAGCCGTTCGTAAAGTAGAAGGTTTTAGCATGGAAGATGTTTACCAGCTTTACATCGGTAAAAAC
>JBFHUP010000343.1:0-2207 GCA_041589975.1 Sulfurimonadaceae bacterium
ACTGTTTTTTTATGTAGATCATTTAAAAGAGTCCAATGAAGCTCAAGATGGCTTAAGTAAATTAACATCGCCTACATTTTATGCCTCCAACGTGAGTATGTTTAATCAGCGATTGGGGAAAGGAAACGATGCGATGATGGTTTCTTTGGCGGGTTCTTATGGCAACCATTCGCATGTCAATGGTATTTCAATGGAGTTGTTCGCCAACAACTATGTGTTGGGTCCAGATATGGGTAAAGGCCCAAGTTATTGGCATACCGATCATCGGGATTTCTATTCCAGATTTCCTGCCCACAATACGGTGGTAGTAGATGGAAAATCCGATTACAATGCCATGCGAGGTTGCTTTAGAAAACTCGTAAAAACAGGTAGTTTTTTACTTCAATTTGATTTTTTTGATAAAAATAAAACATATGCTGATTTTAGTTTCGAACCAGTGATCTCAAGCTTTCAATCAGAAGATATTCCACTTCATTTACTTTCTCAACCATCTTTTTTTGATGATCAAAAAAATTTACTTATTTTAGAACAAAAGTAGCTCTTCTGACTAAGGGGTAGGGTGCGAATGTGATGGCGTTATGCTGTTATCATATGCATCTTTAGCCGCTAACCACTGCTTTTTATACCCTGATTTTTCCATATAGCCGGAGGTGATGTTAAGAAGCTTATACATCCAAAACTCCAAGTCGACGATGCCCTCAACTGCAATGTTTTTTTGATTATCATCAGCAGCCAAATCACTGAGTTCCCAGAAGATTGATGCGATGTGATAGGCTTCATCTTTGTTGCTCAGAGCAATTTGTGATGAAAAAAACTTTTTGGCCAAGGTGTCGCCAATCTTCTTACTGTAGTGCAAAGCCAGTTTTTGAGCGTTTTCACTCTCGGGGTCAAATATAAGCATGCCGTTGTCTGAAACAGCTTTATGCTTTTGTAAGACGGTTTTCATCTACATGTTTAAAATCTTTGTTGCCGTAGATATTAACATGTGTTGTCTCTTTATAGTACAGCACTTCATCTTTGACACTTAGGGTCATCTCAAAGCCCGTTGTTTTAGCTTTTTGGCTCATAAAGGGTGCTTGGATGATGGAGTAGTTGGGATCATCGATACTGGCTTTGACTTCGATTTCGACACTCTTGTCACTAGAATCAGTGGCTTTACCGCCGGCAAGGACACAGACACCTCTTGGGATGGTAAAGGAGTGGATCACTTCATCGGTTGCTGGGTCCCACAGCCAGTAGCCTGTTTGGTCATGGAAGTGTTTATCATCTCTTTTACGGTACACTTTTTGGATATAGCGTACGACGCTAAGTACCTGTTCTTCCGCATTTTTGACATCCCCTACCGCAGTAAACTCAATGGTTTCATAAAAAGGGTTCTCTTCAATGCCATCCGGGTCTGGTGCGATATCAAGACCTTTGTCTCCTTTCCAAGATCCTATAAGTGGTGTTAGTGGTCCGAAATCTACGTCCATATCTATCCTTTTTGTTTTGATTGTAGCAAAAGTTGCTTACTTTTCTATAGCCACGACAGCAATCGCAAAACCGTCATCATGGGTAATAGATAGCGAGGCACTTTTAATAGCAAAGGTGTCGGTAACTTTTTGTGAGAAGGCGATCAGCGGTGCACCTTTAGGTGACAGTGAAAGCACAATGTCATGAAAACCGCACTCTGAACCGATACCGGTTTGTAGTGCTTTACTAGCAGCTTCTTTGGCAGCCCAAAAGCCTGCCGCACGAGAAGTCTTGCTGATAAGTTTGATTTCGTCTTGGGAAAGGAAACGTGCAAGGGCTTTGTCGCCGAAGCGATCGATCATCTTTTCGATGCGATCGATTTTGATAAGGTCGATGCCTATCATTTACTGAATTACGAACTCTACAAAATAGATGTTTTTAACTTCAGCATCTCGCAGTCTTAGGTTGATCTGATTGACAAGCTGATCTTTAAGTTTGTCTTTACCCTTTGCTGTTGCGATCTCTTCAAGTGTCTTGGACGTCATAACACGGATAAGGATATCACGAATAACCGGAGCTTTGGCTTCGAGCTCTTCAGCACTCTCTTCGTCACGAAGTTCTAAATTGATCGTAGTCTTAAGATAACGACGTCCACTGTCACTTAAGAGGTTGATCGTAAAGCCGTCAAGCGGAAACATCGGACCGACATCGAGGGTTTCTACGCGAGCAGAGGCTTTTTGACGGATAGGATCACC
>JBFHUP010000344.1:0-2205 GCA_041589975.1 Sulfurimonadaceae bacterium
CTTGCACATGATTAAGCTCATTAGCCATCAGCATCGAAAGCACTGCCACTTTACGAACATGTCCTCCCGTATAAGGAGATTTCGCATCAATAGCCGAAGCAATTGACTTAATAAATGATTCCAATAGATCTCTAAGGTCATTAATCAATTGGACATTACTTATAGCTACAGCCGCTTGAGAAGCTAGTGAAAGCGTCGACTCTTCATACTCTTTTCCAAAAGCTTTTGCATCTTTATTACTGTTTCCCAAAGCGTTAATGAGCTGACACACACCGATAACTCGATTTTCATGGTTCTTCATCGGGATCACAAGCATCGATTTGGTCTTATAGTCATGTGTTTCATCAAACTTTTTAGGACCCGAAAAATCATACTCGTCATCTTCGGCATAGACATCTTTGATATTAATAATCTCACCAGTTAAGGCACAATGGGCAGCGACATTGTCGCTATTCTTGCTGCCATCCTCTTTATAAAGCGGTAATGCCGGCCAATTAAGCTTCTCATCTTTTCCGCCCATATAGATATCCAATGAGGCCGTCTGCACAACATTAAACTCTAAAGCATTTTCCGCTTGATTCATCATATAAAGTGTCCCGGCGTCGGCATTGGTGAAATTACGAGCCTGAGTCAGAATCATCTCCAAAAGCACATCAAGATCATTTTCAGAAGACAAAGCAGTACCGATAATATGCAGCATCTTAATATGCTCTTTATTATCCAGTACCATAGATTGCAACTGTGCAATCTGATCTTTTAAAAGCTTGTTTTCTGCCTCAAGGTCCATTGTATTACTTTTCGTCAAACTTCAATGCAACAGAGTTGATACAGTACCGCTGTCCGGTAGGTGCTGGACCATCAGGAAAAACATGTCCCAAATGGGAATCACATGCAGAACAGACTACCTCAACACGTACCATACCGTGACTGACATCACGATGTTCCGTTATCGCTTTGTCATGTATCGGCTGATAATATGAGGGCCATCCCGTTCCTGAATCAAACTTGGTTTCGGAACTAAACAACGGAGCTTGGCAGCAGACACAGTTATAGACACCTTCTAATTTATTATTGGTGTACTCTCCTGTAAAAGGTGCCTCCGTTCCTTTTTCTCGACACACATGAAAAGCTAAAGGCTCAAGCTGCTCTTTCCACTGCTCTAAACTCTTTTGTATCTTTGTCATATCGTGCTCCAAAACCTACTATTTTTATCGATTATACCATGCCAAACGCTATTCTTGCTTTAGTTTGGTATAATTATGAAAATTATAAAGGATTTTTTAAATGAAAAGCTATTTTTTAACACCTAGCAACCATTTTAATCTTGCCAACCTGTTTACCTTTGTCAATATCACCATGGGTCTTATGGCTATTTATATGATCACTCAAGAGATCTATTTTTGGGCAATTGTTGCTTTGTGGATCGGTGGGGCTTTTGATATTTTTGATGGCAAAATTGCCCGAAAATTCAACCTTTCGAATGAGTTCGGCATCCAAATCGACTCTTTTGCAGATTTCATCTCTTTTGTTATGGCTCCTGCATTTTTGGTCTTTCAGGCTATTTTTGCCCAAAGCCAAAGTGTCGCACTGGCCATTTCGGCTCCTTTTTTCATCTTCTACATTATCGCAGGACTTCGCAGACTGATTCAATTCAATATTGATGCTGATGCAGGCGAAGTTTCGAAGTTTTTTACAGGTGTTCCGACACCCCTTGGAGCCATTTTGCTCTGGCTTGTTTACTTAGCTTTTACCTATGGAGTGCTGACTTCCGGTTATATTATTTTGGCTTTGGTTATCGTGATCGCCTACCTGCTTAATTCTAAAGTTAAAATCCCGCACCCGTAAACAAAACTATTATTACTTTTTTAAATATTTGTAAGATTTTTCACTGTACACTTTAAAAAATTCAAGGTGTACCTATGGAAAGTCAGGATTCAAATTTTTCCCCTTTTATTACCATAGAGCTCGATGAACAGCTGTTTATCACCTCTATATCCAAGGTCCCTACTGAGTTTAGTGATACAGATTTTCTAGGTCAGCCTTTTACCACTTTTTTATCCCCCAAAGAGGGTGCCAACTTTCTTAAAAGAGTCAATCGGCTCCATAAAAGTAATGAACCGCTTTACTTCATCTACCAAGCCCCTGCTGATAATTTTGAGATCCACCCTTTTCAAACCTGTTTGCAAAAAATTGATAGTGGCTACC
>JBFHUP010000345.1:0-2187 GCA_041589975.1 Sulfurimonadaceae bacterium
ATCTATCCGGGTCTTGTCTGAGCATCGAACGCAGTGCCGAGGCAAAAGTCAGACCCACTTTGGCATTGACTTGGACCTGCGTGATGTTTTCAGCGTTATACTCCACCGGATCTTCAGCTGTCATGATATTTTTTTCTGAGGTGGCGATGGTCTGTAAAAAGGAGTGCATCGTGGTTGATTTACCCGATCCCGTCGGACCCGTGACTAAAATCATCCCGTGAGAGTAACGTAACAGCTCTCGAAACTGCTTGGTCATCTTCTCACTAAATCCCAGCTCCTCTAAGGTCGGTATCGCATTGGACTGCATCAAGATACGCATAACCACGCGTTCCCCATGATAAGATGGCAAGATAGAGACACGGATATCAAGGGATTTTTTAGCGATCATAATCTGCGTACGCCCATCTTGCGGTATACGTTTTTCAGAAATATCAAGATTAGAGATGATCTTGATACGTGAGATGATAAGCGGTGTAATATTTTTATCGATCGTGGCATGCTTTCGCATCACGCCGTCAATCCTGAAACGCACCTCTCCACAATCCTCTAAAGATTCGATGTGAATATCACTCGCCCCTTGCTTAATAGCCTGATAAAACAGGGCATTAACAAACTTGATAATCGGAGCCGAGGTTTCAGAAGTCAAAATATCAGAACTGTTTTTCAAAAACTCTGTAAGATTGAGTTCCTCTTCATTGACCTCTTCATCTTGCTCATCATTGGCATCAAAAGATTGTTCGGTTTTAAGTTCCAATACCTTATGATAGAGTCTATCATAGGAGTGTTCATCAAGATAGGTAGGCTTGGCATCCAGTGTCGATTTACTCAAATAATCTAAGCCCAAATCGAGATGATCCGGGTGTAAAACCGCATAAATTTTGTCAGCCTCATGCATATATAAAACATAGTGTCTTAACGCCAAGGCAAGATCAAGTCCCTCAACTTCTAAAGGTGTAGCATCAATATCCTCAATGATCGGGAAATCAATCATCACGATCTTCGACCTTTTTAAGATCCTCTAAGGTCTTGCCAATAAACTCTGATTCGATCGCTTCAAGCTTTTTAAGACGCTCTCTAAGCAGTGTCAGATCTTCACTTTTACTCAAAATATAGGGACGTAAAATCACAACCAAATTAACCTCATCATCCTCTTGCGATTCACTGCGAAACAGTGCCCCTAGAAGCGGAATAGCCCCCAACAACGGGACTCTGGATTCAGAAGTTGTTTTTTTCTTTCGAATCAATCCCCCGATGATAACACGCTCTCCATCTTTGACAATGGCTGTTGTCTTTATCTCTCGCTTGGTCGTTGTAGGAAGCCCAACAGTACTTCCGGGTACAACATCTTCAAGTTTGGTTTCAACCTCAAGACTCACTTTGTTATCACTGGAAATTCTGGGTTTGATCTTAAGCGTCAGACCGATATCTTCACGGGTAAATTGATTGGTAGAAAGCGAGGTACTTTCTGCTCCTTGGGTTGTTCTGCTGACAACCGATTGCGTTTGACCAACATAGATGGAAGACTCTAGATTATTGATACAAAGAATGGAGGGTTCAGACAGCGTTCGAGCCGCCCCTTTGGTCTTTAAAAGATTGATATTGACACCCAAAACGAGTTCCGGCACACTTAATCCCAAGCTTTGAGCCTGGGTGGCTTTGGTCGCAAAATCCAAGCTAGAACCGCTAAATGTTGCCGAAAGATCATACAAGGTACCGCCTTTGACACCGCCAGAGGCCAAACCATACTCGATACCGATGCTATCAGCTCCGTTTTTAGAGATCTCTAAAATGTTCGCTTTGACATAGACCTGTTGACGCTCCCTATCAAGCTGATCGATCAGCGTTTTAAACTCCTCTATTTCCTGTACTGAAGCGACAAAGATCAAGGCATTAAGCTCCTTATCGGCTGAGATACTTGGCTTGACTGCATCTTTGGGATAGTTCTTTTTAGAGATAATATCATTAAGCAGTTTCATCACCGTCTCAGCATCGGCATTTTTAAGTGTCATCATCCCCAAACTTTGTTTGGTTACTTTATCAGGCTTATCCATCTGTTCGATATAGGCTTTAAGTTTAGTTATTTGATCATCTCTGGCCACCAATATAATGGTATTGGACGCATCACTTTTAAAAACTCCCACTTTTTGCTGTACGATCTTCTGGTCATATAAAGCATTAACGATCTTA
>JBFHUP010000346.1:0-2172 GCA_041589975.1 Sulfurimonadaceae bacterium
CATGAATGCAGGTGATAAAAAAGATATCAAAGTAACTTTCCCTGAAGAGTACCAAGCTAAAGATCTTGCAGGTAAAGAGACGACTTTTGCGATCAATCTTAAAAAGATCCAAGAGAAAGAAAAAGTTAGAATCGATAAAAAACTTGCAGAAAAGATGCTTCCGGGTGTTGAAGGTGCAGATGTTGAGATGCTTAACGAAAAAGTTGAAGAGCAGATGCTTTCTGAAGAGTTATCTAAAGTGTATAACGACAAACTCAAACCGGAACTTACAGAAGCACTTCTTAAAAACTATGAGTTCGATATCCCATCATTCATTGTAGAACAAGAGATGGATAACAAACTCAATCAAAAAGCTCAAACAATGAGCGAAGATGAGATCAATGCTCTTAAAGATGATGTAGAAAAAGTCAAAGCGATGCGTGAAGAGTTCCGTGATGAAGCAACAAAATCAGTCAAAGCAACATTCATCATCGATGCTTTAGCTTTAGCAGAGGGTGTTTCTGTTTCTGAAGATGAAGTTTCTCAAACAATTTTCTACGAAGCGATGCAAACAGGTCAAGATCCTCAAGCTACACTGGATCATTACAAAAAAGCAGGTTACCTTCCAGCTGTGCAAATGGCTATGGTTGAAGATAGAGTACTGTCTAAAATCTTAGACGCTGCGATCAAAGAAAAAGAGGCGTAATCATGAGTTATATGCCTTACGTCATTGAAAAGACTGGTCGTGGTGAGCGTTCGTATGACATCTATTCACGTCTGCTAAAAGATCGTATCGTTATGTTAAGCGGCGAGGTCAATGATGCTGTGGCAACATCGATCGTAGCTCAGCTTCTGTTTTTAGAAGCTGATGATCCTGAAAAAGATATCTACTTTTATATCAACTCTCCGGGTGGTTCTGTAACGGCTGGCATGAGTATGTATGATACGATGAATTTCATCAAGCCTGATGTATCAACCATCTGTATTGGACAAGCCGCTTCTATGGGAGCCTTTTTACTCTCAGCAGGAGCACCTGGTAAACGCTACAGCTTGCCAAACTCCCGTATCATGATTCACCAGCCGTCTGGTGGTGCTCAGGGACAAGCCAGCGATATCCAGATCCAAGCTAAAGAGATCCAACGTCTCAAAGAGATCTTAAACAAAGTTTTGGCTAAAAATTGTGGCAAGACAGTGAAACAAATTGAAAAAGATACTGAACGTGATAATTTCATGTCAGCTGAAGATTCAGTAAAATATGGTATCATTGATAAAGTAATTGAAAAGCATTAACAGTTTTTAGTGCTTTAAAAGGGGCCGGTATTGGTTGTAAAAAAGAAACGTAGAGACATCAGTGACTTAGGTTTAGACCTTCCTGATACACCATCTTTTGATGATTTTGACACACCTGATTTTGGGGATTCCGTCCCATCTATGGATGCCCCTTCATCAGAACCCCTTGCCTCACCGGAAAGCAGTTTAGAAAAGCTCTCATCCCAAGTGGTTTCAACCATGATTCAAGAGGGTGTTCCACCAATTCCAACTAACTTTCAACTCTATTTTGACCGTCTTTTAGATGAACAACCTAAAGAGGTACAAGAAGAGATCCACTCCATGATGGAACTTGAAGGTTCCAACAGTGATGAACAAGCCATTGCTTTAGAACAAAAACTCAAAGGAGCTTTCCGCTCCATCAAACAGCTGCTGCAAATTTCATCCAATCTTTACAAAAATATGACGCTGATGTCACGTATTCTTTCAAAGCGACAAGCAGAACTGGGTGGTTTCAAAGATCCCGAACTTAAAAAAATCGTTAAAACCCTTCAAGGCGATGTAGGGAAACTAGGCAGTATCTTAGATAAACAAACTGCCAATATGAAAACCTTTTACCAAGAAACTGCAGATATCGTACAAGAAGTCGAACAAGGCTCTGTTTTTGATCAGCAATTTGGTGTTTACAACAAACGTTATCTGCTTCAAAAACTGGATCTTGAAGCCCAGCAAATCGCACGTTTTAATCACAGCAGTAGTTTGGTCACAGTTGTTTTAAGCAATGAGATGCGTGAAGTTCCAAGTGAAAAAGCCGTGCTGCTTATGGAAAAAACTGTTGCCAGACTTTTAATGAAAACATCCCGTCGTAGTGATATCGTAGCTCACTACTCTCAGGGTGTTTTTGCCATGCTTCTTAAGCATACC
>JBFHUP010000347.1:0-2172 GCA_041589975.1 Sulfurimonadaceae bacterium
AAGACCGTTATGCTAACAGGGGATCAAGAGGATGCTGCAACTAAAGTTGCTAACGCTGTTGGTATTGACACTGTTTATGCCTCACTGACACCACAAGAAAAAGCAGATATCATTACGCAAAACCGTCAAGAAAAAGATGTCATTGTTATGGTTGGAGATGGGCTTAATGATGTTGTCGTTTTAGCCTCAGCTGATATTGGTATAGCGATGGGGCAGGGAGCTGACGTTACTATTGATAGCAGTGATGTTGTGCTGTTGCATGATGATATGAAAAGTTTGCAAGAGGCTTTTGCTATATCACAACGCAGTTACCATCTGATCAAGCAAAACCTGAAAATATCACTGCTTTATAATGTCATAACCATACCTTTAGCAATGGCAGGATTGATCATACCGCTTATTGCAGCACTTTCGATGTCACTAAGTTCACTGTTGGTCGTAGGTAATTCACTGCGTGTCAAAGCCTTGAAGTTTTAAAGGATAGTTATGGATGATAATATTTTAATAACGATGTTACTCGTATCTTTAGGTCTGGGACTTTTAAGTCTGATCGCTTTTTTATGGGGTCTTAAAAACAATCAGTTTGAGGATCAAAAAAAGAGTATGAACAGTATGCTTTTTGACAGCGAGGATGATCTGAATGATATGGCTCGACGTATCGATAAGCAGAAAAAATATGAAGAGAAACGTAAGAAAAAGAAATAACTTTTATTGAGTTGATGTTTTATTTACGATTTGATGAATATTCTAGAGAAGATTTAAGTCGCTAGCGACGTGGGCACTCCGCCGAGGAGAACTCAGCGTTAGCGTAGCTTAATGGGCTTAGCTCATTATGCGTGTAGTTTCGGAAAATTATTTTCCGATATAGTTCGCAATTGCTTGCATGTCAGCATCAGATAAACGAGATGCGAAACCTTTCATCATTGCACCTTTACCGTACTTGTTAACAGTACCAGCTTTGTAACCTTTAAGTGCAGTTACGATTTGAGCTTTAGTCATTGTGTTTGGTTTAGAAGCAGGTGCCATAGTGTTTTTCTCACCATTGATACCGTGACAACCGATACATGCGTTGTAAGCAGCTGGTTTACCTGCCATTAAAGCAGTAGACGTTAAAAGTGCGATTAAAGCAATTTTTTTCATTGTAATTCTCCGTTTATATTTTATTGGGACATTATAGCTTGAATTGCTTATAGCAAACTTTAAGATTTCTAGAAGAAAATTCGATGCTGGTACAACTTTTGCTGGAAAGGCTTTATAAAGAAAAACGGGTATAATCCCAAAAAAATTTGAAAGCTGTAAATGAAGAGTGAAGCGTTAAAAAGAAGACCTAAGATACTTGTAATTGGTGATTTGATGTTGGATCACTATCTTTGGGGTGCTTGTGAACGCATATCTCCTGAAGCTCCTGTACAAGTTGTCAATGTTAATAAAGAGACAACCGTTTTGGGCGGAGCCGGAAATGTTGTTAATAATTTGGAGGCTTTAGGCAGTGAAGTCTTTGTCCTATCAGTCATCGGTGATGATGAGGCTGGAAAGGAGCTTTTAGAGCATCTGGCAAAAGCGGGTGTTGATTGTGAAGACTTTGTCTATGAGAATGACCGTAAGACCAGTAAAAAAAGCCGGATTATTGCCGGTCATCAGCAGATCGTTAGATACGATAACGAAAGCAAACACCCGATCACTTTAGAAAGTGAAACGGCACTGATTGTCAATATGAAAAAGATTATTGCTTCCATGGATGTTGTGATTCTTTCAGATTATGGCAAAGGGGTTCTTACAGAGTCTGTGACACCAAAATTGATTGAAGTAGCTAAAAAAGCTCATAAACCGGTACTGGTTGACCCTAAAGGGAGTGACTACAGCAAATATGCTCATGCTACGATGATCACACCTAATAAAAAAGAGGCATCTGAAAGCAGTGGCTTAGTACTTGATAGTTTGGAACAGATCGAAAAGGCTGGGTTTTTACTAAAAGAAAAACTTCATTTGCAAACAGCTTTAATTACCCTTTCAGAAGATGGTATTGCGATCTTTGATAAGAGTATGAGGATCCATCCGACAGTAGCTCAAGAGGTCTTTGATGTCACGGGAGCAGGAGACACGGTCATCGCCTCTTTAGCTTTTGCTTTGGCTCGTGGCGAGAACATCGATGATGCCGTTATTTTTGCCAAT
>JBFHUP010000348.1:0-2167 GCA_041589975.1 Sulfurimonadaceae bacterium
AAAACGGTCAAGAAGCTGTCGGCGGTGTAGTGACTATGCGATTTGGTGAAAACCCAAAATATGTTATCGATAATCTTAAAGAACGACTCAAGGTTGTTAAAAAAGGTCTGCCTGAGGGTGTGAAGCTTGTACCTTTTTATGATAGAACTGAGGTCATAGAACGTACTATCGGTACCGTCTACGCTGCCTTAACCCAGGAGATTATTATCTCTATTGTGGTTATATTTTTATTCTTGCTTCATTTTTATGCATCCGTTTTGGTTTCATTGACACTTCCTTTGGGTGTGGGGATAAGCTTTATTCTTATGAAGTTGTTTGAGGTTGATTCTAATGTGATGAGTCTTTCAGGGTTGGTTATTGCTATTGGCTCGATGATAGATATGGGTATTATTATGACAGAAAATATCTATGCTCATTTGGCACAAAATCCAAATGCCAATAAACAAGAGCGAGTAGATATCATCCGTAAAGCGGCTAAAGAAGTCGGTCCTGCCATTTTAACCGCAGTATCAACAACGATTATCACCTTTTTGCCTGTCTTTGGTCTGGAAGGAAGTGAAGGCAAACTTTTTGGACCGTTGGCTTGGGCTAAAACCCTAGCAATGTTTGGAGCCGTGATGGTAGCCATTGTTTTGGTGCCGGTACTGGCACTTTTCTTTCTAAAGGGCGAACTCAAACCTATAGAAAAAAATCAGGTCAGTCTTTTTATTCTTAAAGCTTATGAACCGGTACTCAATTGGACGCTTGAACATAAAAAGTTATTTATGATGGTACCGACAGTGATCTTCTTGGTAGGGATCTATGCCTACTCTAAATTGGGTAAGGAGTTTATGCCTTCGTTAAATGAAGGAGAGATTCTTTATATGCCCGTTACGACACCCGATGTGAGCATGAGTAAAGCACGAGAGTTTTTAGCCTATACGGACAAAAAGCTTAAAGAGCACCCTTTGGTTGCCGATGCGATCGGAAAATTGGGACGTGCTGATACGGCCATAGATCCTGCTCCCATTGCGATGTTTGAAACCGTTGTCAAGCTGATTCCTCCTGATAAGTGGCCTAGAGGAATGTCGATTTATGACATCATGAGTGAACTTGATGCTGAGCTACAAGTACCCGGGCTTGTTAATGCATGGCTTTTTCCTATCGAGACCAGGATCGCTATGATCTCTACAGGTATTAAGACACAAGTGGGGATCAAGATCTTTGGAGATGATCTGCAAACACTTGAAAAAATAGCTGCTGAAGTAGGTAAGGCTGTCGAAACAGTTCGGGGGGCCTATGGGGTCTATGTGGAACAAATCACAGGTAAACCCTATATCGAGTTTGATATTGACCGTGTAGCTGCCAGCCGTTATGGTATTAATACGGGAACGATTAATAAGATATTGCAGACTGCTGTCGGTGGTATGACCATCGGGCAGTTTTATGAAGGGCGTGAACGCTACTCGATAAGGGTACGTTATAAAAAAGAGTTGCGAGACCGCATTGATGAACTTAAAAAGGTACTGGTTCCTAGTCCTTTAGGTCAGCATATACCACTATCGCAACTTGCGGATATTAAGATTGTAACAGGACCTGCTGTCATTCAATCAGAAAATGGGATGTTACGTTCGTTGGTCTTACTTAATGTCAGGGATAGAGATTTGATAGGTTTTGTACAAGAGGCAAAAAGACATATAGAAAAAAGTATAAAACTTCCCAAAGGCTACTCCATTTTATGGGCGGGTCAATATGAGAGCCAAGTGCGGTCGAATAATAGGCTAATGATATTGGTACCATTGGCAATGTTGATCAATATCTTGCTTATTTATTTAGGCATTAAAAACCTTAGAAACTCCATCATTGTCTTTAGTGCCGTTCCTATTGCCTTTGCCGGAGGTATTATTTTGTTATGGTTGGGTGAGTTTAACACCTCTGTTGCTGTTTGGGTAGGATTTATTGCTCTTTTTGGTATAGCTGTAGATGATGGTGTGGTAAAGATGACTTTTATGCAAAGGGAGGTTCAAGAAGATAAGCCTGCTGATTGGGAAACCCTTAAGGCTTGTGTGATGAGAGCAAGCTTACGTAGAATTAGGCCTCTTGTTATGACAACAGCAACCACGGTCATCGCACTGCTGCCAATTATGTGGGCGACAGGTACGGGAAGTGAAGTGATGAAACCTATGGC
>JBFHUP010000349.1:0-2148 GCA_041589975.1 Sulfurimonadaceae bacterium
GATAAGCCTTCAGCTCTTGCTCTACCTTTTTTAAAAGTTCTTGATCTGGATACGTTGGTTGCTGCTTGATTGGAAAGTTTCTCCAACTTGATGGTGTCCAGTTGCTCATGTGAGTCCTTACATCTATAAAAAATAGGTTAAAATTGAACTGGAAGTATACCTGAATTTACAATAAAAATGGCTTAAGATAGGCTTCTAGTCAATAATGTACGTTAACACCTACAAAATAGTTAGTCATGGAGTCAGCTTCACGTCTGGCATTGGCACCCGTATTATTTTCGGCTGTGTTCCACAAAAAAGCTTTGCCATGCATATGAGCTTCAAGTTCAATATTGTCTGTTACTTTCAGATAAAAGCCTACTTTCCCGTTAAAGGCGACCCCTTCAGTCTCATTATAGGTTGTGTTGTTGTTATCGGTATCACCGTTAAAGTGATAACTTCCCAAACCGATAGAGACAAACGGGGTAATAAACTTTTGTTGTCTCTCATACGGTGTAATAATATAATCTACATCGATACCTAAAAAAAGCACAACATTTTTAAGATCGGTCTTGGTAGCCAAAATTGTCGCTGATGCTTCCAGGCTTTGAAATGCCTGCTTATGCATACCTGCTTTAAAGGTCAATCCACCTGTATCATACTCTTCATAATTCGGATCACTTTTACTATATCCACGTGAACCGTCACCGCTAAATGCACCTACACCAATATAATCTGCACCCTCATTAGCCACAACTCCATTACTAAGCATCAATGCTGCTAATCCGCTTATTATTACTCTTCGCATACAATATCTCCCATCTTTTTAAGTTCCGTACAGGAAAACCCCGCCTCTTTTCTCGCTTCGACATTGAGTTCAAAACTCTTCGGAAAGGTATCCGGATAGTATTTCTGTACGATATCAAAATAGACCTTCTTATCCACGCCTGCTTCTTGGCAAGCATAACTAAACCAACGATCCCCTTTAAGCACATGATCGACTTCCTCTTTAAGGATGATCTCAAGCACTTTGATAAATTCCTGTATAAAGGGCTCTTTTTTAAAAGCACTCAGACGATCGATCAAACGAGGGTTGGCATCCAGGCCATTAGCTTCCATAAATCGCGGTACGATGGCCATGCGTTCCAAAAAACTGTTTTGGGTCTTTTGAGCTGCTTCAAACAGTGCATCATGCACAGGAAGGTCTCCATAAAAACTTCCTATCTCATGCAGAAGTTTATCCAGCATCTTAAAGTGACGCATCTCATCCATAGCAACTTCTAGCCAATCATGATAATAAGCCTTGGGTTTGCCTCTAAAACGATACGCAGCATCCAAAGCCAAATCAACGGCAGAGTATTCGATATGAGCTATTCCATGGAGGAACTTTTTACGCCCGTCATCAGTACTTAATTTGGCTCTATCTTTGGCTAAATCCCTAGGATCAACAATAGTACACAGTGTTGTATAAGAGGGTTGATCCAAAGGATAGATCGCTGCGTCATCAAAAACAACTCTATCTTCTACAAATGCATTCCACAAGGACTCAAGTCTGCGAAATTTCTCCTGGGGATCAGAGGCCTCTAAAGCAAAAGCTAATGACTCAAACAGCTCCATACTCAATCTAGATCTTGTATTTTAAACCGAAATAATATCCATTCATACGGTCAGATCTGTCTGATCCTGCACTCTCTTCCCATTCAATAATCTGCTCTTTGTAGGAGATCTCTATTTCTAAATCAAGCTGTAAATAAATACCGATTTTAGCTTGAACCGAATAGCCGTCAAGTGCACCCTGCTTTTGAGTGCCTACACCGGCTGAAAAAAAAGGCAGCAGAGGGTTCTTTTTATTATTTAAATTAGCCGTATAGATCCAATCAAGCTCTCTACTTTTAATATCAATTTGATTTGTAATATCCATTTCTATCCATGAAAACTGTATACGATTACTGTTAGCAAAGATGGCCCCGACATTAAGATCTAAATAACTTATATCCCGTGTAGCTACAGTAGATGTTACTGCTGTTGTTGTTTGTTCAACTTCTCCATCAAAATAACCTGCACCTAAAAACCAATCAGCATTCGGCTTTGCTTGCAGTGAACCGATCAACAATAAAACCATAAGCACTTTTTTCATCTATCTCTCCTTATTAAGTATTTACATCATTA